>CAIOSY010000054.1 GCA_903861075.1 uncultured Nitrosomonadales bacterium | reverse complement strand
GGTGAACCGTGTTGTAACCGGTGCGCATTATGGCTTGCGTGACTGGCTTGTTCAGCGTGTGACTGCTGTGATTATGGCGATAGCCAGTATTTTGATGGCGGGTTATCTGTTGCTGCATCCTCATTTGGGTTATGACGGTTGGACTGGTTTATTTTCAAGCCAGCCGATACGTGCCTTTTCACTGCTTTTTTTATTTAGTCTTTACTATCACGCGTGGATTGGTATACGCGATATTGTGATGGATTACGTCAAGCCTGCCTGTGTGCGACTGGTGATCCACGTGTTAGTCGTATTGACGCTGCTTATGTATGGAATCTGGTCTGTGCAGATTTTGTGGGGTATGTAATTCAGGACTCAGGATGGTCTACAGAGTCGCTCGTCTGGCTTTAAGGAAAATAAAATGGCTGTGAATAAAAGAAAATTTGATGTGGTTGTCGTCGGTGCCGGGGGTTCAGGTATGCGGGCGGCCTTACAGTTGGCTCAAGCAGGTCTAAAAGTCGCGGTGCTATCCAAAGTGTTTCCGACACGCTCTCATACAGTTGCGGCCCAGGGTGGTATTGCGGCCAGTTTAGGGAATGTCACGGAGGATAACTGGCATTGGCATATGTATGACACGGTTAAAGGTTCAGATTATCTGGGTGATCAGGATGCCATCGAATTTATGTGCCGTGCAGCACCTGAAGTTGTCTACGAATTGGAGCATTTCGGTATGCCTTTCGATCGTTTAGATAGCGGTAAAATTTACCAGCGTCCCTTCGGCGGACATATGCAAGATTACGGTAAAAATCCGGTTCAGCGTGCCTGCGCAGCAGCAGATCGTACCGGTCATGCCTTATTACATACCCTGTATCAGCAAAACGTTAAAGCTAACACCAATTTTTTCATCGAGTGGATGGCGCTGGACCTGATTCGCAATCAAGAAGGTGATGTGCTGGGCGTGACTGCAATGGAAATTGAAACCGGCGAAATGATGATATTTGAAGCGCGTGCCACGCTGTTCGCAACGGGGGGAGCGGGGCGCATTTTTCATTCAAGCACCAATGCCTTCATTAATACCGGCGATGGCTTGGGGATGGCGGCGCGTGCCGGTATTCCACTTGAAGACATGGAGTTCTTTCAGTTTCATCCCACAGGTGTGTACGGTGCCGGTGTGTTGATAACTGAAGGCGTGCGCGGTGAGGGCGGTTATCTTGTTAACAAGGACGGCGAACGTTTCATGCCAAAATATGCTCCGAACGCTAAAGACTTGGCCAGTCGCGATGTTGTATCTCGTGCGATGACCATAGAGATTAACGAGGGGCGGGGCTGTGGTCCGAATGGCGATCATGTCATGTTGAAGCTCGATCATTTGGGCGACGATGTTATCAAGCAGCGTTTGCCGGGCATACGTGAAATTGCCTTAAAGTTTGCTCATGTGGATCCTGCCAAAAATCCGATCCCGGTTGTGCCTACGGCGCATTATATGATGGGCGGTATCCCGACCAATTATCACGGACAGGTGGTTGCACCTTACAAGACAGGCCCTGATGAAGTTGTACATGGTTTATATGCTGTAGGGGAATGCGCCTGCGTGTCGGTGCATGGTGCCAATCGTTTGGGTTGTAATTCTTTGCTGGATTTGCTGGTGTTTGGTCGTGAAGCCGGTCGTCAAATCATAGAGGATCTTAAGAGTAGTCCTCATACAAAATCCTTGCCGGCAGATGCAGCGGATCTTTCTTTAGCCCGATTATCGAGACTGGAAAACCAAAAGAACGGTGAGCGCGTCTGTGAGGTGGGAGAAGCGATGCGAAGAAATATGCAGAAACATTGCGGTGTTTTCCGTTTCCCGGAGTTGCTCAAAGCGGGCGTAGTCAATATCAAGGAAATAGCCGAGCGCGTCGCTCACACTGAAATCGGCGATAAGAGTCGTGTATTTAATACTGCGCGCATTGAAGCTTTAGAGCTGGATAATTTAATCGAGGTCGCGCAGGCAACCATGATTGCTGCTGAGGCCCGTAAAGAGAGTCGTGGTGCACATGCGCGAGATGATTTTCAGGAGCGTGATGATGTTAACTGGTTGAAGCACAGTCTGTACTTCAAAGAAGGAAGCCGCTTAGATCATAAACCGGTTCGTTTAAAACCGTTGACTGTGGACTCTTTCCCCCTCAAGCCGCGCGTGTATTAAGCCTGTCGTGGTCCGGGTTGACCTGCGGGTTGTGATCAGAGACTCGCTATCAGATTAAGGAAAATTATGAAATTTAGAATCTATCGTTATAACCCTGAAACCGATGCCGCGCCGCGCATGCAAAATTATGATATTGATGTCGGATCCGGTGGTAAGATGTTACTTGATGCCTTGGTGTTATTAAAAGAACAGGATGATAGTTTGTCTTTGCGCAAGTCGTGTCGTGAAGGAGTTTGTGGATCCGATGCGATGAATATCAACGGACGCAACGGTTTGGCCTGTATTACGCCGCTGTCTTCATTGAAAGAACCGGTAGAGCTGCGTCCCCTGCCCGGATTGCCGATTATTCGCGATCTTATCGTTGATATGACTCAATTTTTCAAACAATATCATTCCATTAAACCCTACCTCATCAATAATGATGCCCCGCCTGAAACGGAGCGTTTGCAGTCTCCCGCAGAACGGGAACATCTCAATGGACTTTATGAGTGTATTCTGTGCGGTTGCTGCACCACGGCGTGTCCTTCGTTCTGGTGGAATCCGGACAAGTTTGTCGGCCCTGCAGGATTGTTACAAGCTTATCGTTTTATTGCTGATACGCGTGATCAGGCGACCGCTACACGTTTAGATGATCTGGAAGATCCTTATCGCTTGTTTCGCTGCCATACGATTATGAACTGCGTGGATGTTTGTCCTAAGGAGTTAAATCCAACGGAAGCCATTGGTCACATCAAAGACTTGATGATTAAGCGTATGGTATGACAACTCAGAATGAAGAAGGCAGCAAGGTCGGGGCAGCAGAGGAACGGGGGGCGGCCCTAGGGCAGGATTCCTGCCTGTTGCCACCTGATCGATTGCAGCGAATTCGCTGGCGCTGCCGGCGCGGTTTGCTGGAGTTGGATATAGTGCTGGGGCGTTTTGTTGATGCTCACTATGTTGGTCTGGCGTAAAAAAATTGCAACCAGATCG
>CAIOSY010000053.1 GCA_903861075.1 uncultured Nitrosomonadales bacterium | reverse complement strand
TGCAATCAGGATTAGCGCGCTCAGCGGGCGATAAATAAGTTGGCATGGCGAGGTCATAAAATAACGTCCGTAGGGAAGGCAGGTTGCAAGTAGATTTAAGGATTATACGGAAAATTTTGTTTATAAATGTATCTGAAATGTAATTCGGGGGCATAGGATAGCGGGTTATTAAAGTGTATCTCAAGATGCGCTGAGCGAAGTCGATCTTTCCGGCATTACGCCCGGAGATAGTTTTACCGGTATACTGATCCAGGTTGTTGAAGGTCGAGTTCATGCATCTCTTAAAATGCCCTACGGCATGAGCGGCGGATTGGAAAAAGCCAATATCAATCTCTTGAAACAGTGGATAGATCAAGGTGCAAAAGCCAACTAAGTGCCGCTTAAATTTCGCGCGCCTAATTTAAAGCCCCGGGGGGTGATGACGCCCCTTTCCATGATAGTATAGGTTAGCCAATTTTGTTAGTATTCGCGTTCTGAAATTCGTGTTTACGTTCTATTCCCTACTTTAAAACAGGACTGAAATTTGAAATCGTACCAAAAAATGGCGATGGTGATTGTCCCGCTCATGATGACAGCCTGTGCGGCAGGTCCTGATTTCAAACGCCCTGCAGCGCCCACAGCCACCCGCTATTCTCCTAAAGTGCTTCCTGTCAAAACAGTTTCATCTGAGATCTTGCATGGCGAAGCACAATCTTTTTTAAGTGAAAAGCAGATACCGTCTGACTGGTGGCGACTATTTAAATCAGATCAGCTAAATACGCTGATACAACGCGCCTTTGCAGCAAGTCCGGACATGGAAGCTGCGCAAGCTGCCTTGCGTCAGGCACAACAAAACGTCATTGCACAACAAGGGTTTTTTTACCCGACTATTGGGGTCAGCTATGCACCGTCAAGGAATAAACTGGCGGGAAATAATGGCGGAAGTTCGCCCGGTTGGCAGGGCAACGGCACGTTGATTCAAACCTATTCAAATCCGGCCGGGCCAAAATATAACGGTCCCGCTTATTACAATTTTCATGTTGCTCAGCTGAATATAGCTTATGTACCCGATGTGTTTGGTGCGCAGCGCCGACGTGTTGAATCCGCCGAGGCGCAGGTTCAGGCGCAAAAAATGCAGTATCAAGCGACCTATATCACGTTAGCCTCCAATTTGGTTGCCGCCGCTTTTCAAGAAGCCAGTGTGCGCGCCCAGCTTGCCGCTGTAAACCGTATTGTCGTCCTGAATCGTGAAAATCTGGACATCATGCAGCGGCAGTTAAAGTTAGGCGCGTTAGCCGAGATCGATGTGGCAGCGCAAGAGGCCGTATTAGCTCAGGCCGAGCAATCTTTGCCGCCATTGCGTAACCAATTGGAGCAGACGCGTGATTTAATACGCGCGCTGTCAGGAAATACACCCGATCAGGATGTAGTGGAAACGTTTGAGTTGATGGATCTGCATTTGCCCGAAGAATTGCCGTTAAGTCTTCCTTCCGCTTTGGCTGAACAGCGTCCTGACGTGCGTATGGCAGAAGCACAGTTGCAAGCTGCAAGTGCACAATATGGCGTGGCGATAGCTAATCGTATGCCACAATTTTCCATACAAGCGGGAATGGGTGGGATGGCATCTTCGGCCGACTGGATGTTCCGTGCCGGTGGGGGATTTTTTAGTCTGGCCGGCAATGTTGCACAGAACCTGTTTGATGGCGGAACGCTTAAAGCACAATCAAAAAGTGCAGAGCAGGCTCTGCTGCAGGCCGGGGCGCAATATCGCAGTACGGTGATTTCAGCGTTGCAGAATGTGGCTGATACTTTGCATACTATAGAGTCGGATGCACAGACATTGCACGCCGCAGTGAACGCAGAAAATGCGACGAAAAAAATGCTTGATCTTACAACCCGTCAATACCAACTGGGTTTTGTCGGTTATCAGAATCTCTTGATAGCGGAACAAAATTATCAGATGACCCGGATTTCATTGATACAAGCACAGACTGCGCGATTAGGTGATACAGCAGCACTTTATCAGGCGCTTGGTGGAGGCTGGTGGAATGAAACTCAGCCTGCAGGTGTGACATCCCCTAAAAATTCGCAATGAGGAGTAAAGGCTTGATGATTAAACTGGATAAAAAAGTAGTCCTGTTGTTAATGGCATTGATACTGGGGGGGTATTTGTTCTGGCAGAAAAGCAAAATGCCGCATACCGCAGCGCCCATTTCTCATCTGGTCGCACACAAAACATCCGATACGCTGCATTTTGAAGTCAATGCACCTCAGTTGTCTTTTATTAAAATCGTCCCCGTTGCCGCGTTTCCTGAGCCACTGGTTGAACCCTTGAATGCGCGTATTTCTTATGATGATAATAAAACGGCGCGTATTTTTTCACCGGTTTCAGGTCGTGTCGTCAAAATTCTGGTTGAAACAGGCCAGCATGTCAAAAAGGGCGAGGGATTGCTGGTTCTGGATGCACCCGATTATGCGCTGGCGGTTGCTGATAATAGCAAGGCTGATGCAGATTTGTTACGTAAAAAAGACGTGTTAGAACGTGCCCGCTTGCTTTTTGATGCTCGCGGACTCGCCCAAAAAGATCTGGAATCAGCGCTGGCGGACTATCAGCAGGCACAGGCAGAGGCCGTTCGTGCGCAGGCGAGATTGAATAATTTGAATGGCAATCCAGGGCGCAACCCCGGTCAGTATGTGCTGGTTGCTCCCCATGATGGCGTGGTCAGTGAGCGTCAGGTCAGTGCGGGTAGTGAAGTGCGTCCCGATGCAGCGAATCCTTTGTTTGTCATCACTGATCCTGCTCGAGTCTGGGTTCAGGTCGATTTGCCAGAGCAACAGATTGCTAAGGTTAAAATAGGACAGGCTGTGGTGGTGCAGGTCGATGCCTATCCTACGGCTTCTTTTGGCGGGAAAATTACCGCCATCGCCGGTGCATTAGATCCTGTTACCCGACGCATGCAAGTACGTTGCGAAATCGAAAATTCACACTTAAAACTTAAACCTGAAATGTATGCGCGTGTTTCACCGATAGCGGATGTACATGACAGTCTGCCGCGCATTCCCAATACGGCCATCGTGACACAGGGGCTATATAGCTATGTTTTTATTGAAAAATCAGCCGGGGTTTTACAGCGTCAAAAAGTGGTACTGGGATTGCAGGGTCATGAGGAAAGTTATGTTAAGGAAGGGCTAAATGTAGGGGATCATGTCGTCACTATAGGCACTTTATTGCTCAATGCCGAATTAACAGGTAATGACTAAATGTTGGAAAAACTGATTACTTTCGCATTGCAACAGCGTGTATTTGTCTTAATAGGGGCATTGGTCCTGGTTGTTTTTGGCTGGCGCGCGCTGGATAATCTTCCTATTGAAGCTTTTCCCGATGTGCAGGATGTGCAAGTGCAAATCGTCACTCAGGTGCCAGGTAAAGCACCAGAAGAAGTTGAGCGCAGTATTACTTTGCCTATCGAACGAGAAATGAGTGGTGTGCCGCGCATGACACAACTACGCTCGGTCTCGATTACCGGTTTATCAGTAATTACCTTGACCTTCTCGGACAACACAGACGATTACTTTTCCCGTCAGCAGGTGTTGGAGAAATTACAGAATGTTAATTTGCCGCCGGGGGTGCAGCCGGGTCTTGCCCCTTTGACCAATGCCGTGGGGGAAGTGTATCGCTATGTGTTGGATGTACCTGAAAGTATGCCGGCTTACGAAGTGAGAGCCTTGCAGGATTGGGTATTACGTCCGGCATTGCGTCAGGTTCAGGGCGTAGCCGATGTGGTCAGTTTTGGCGGGACGGTGAAAGAGTATCAGGTCAGCGTTAATCCTTCCTTGTTACGTAAATATAACGTCACCATAGATCAAGTCTCTCAGGCACTAAATGCCAATAGCGGTAATGGCGGCGGCGGAATATTGCGGCGCGGTGATGAAGCCTTGGTGGTACGTAGCATCGGTTTGTTTCAAAATCTGGATGATATTTCCAGGGTCGTCGTCGCTGCCCAAAATGGCAAGACGGTTATGGTGGGGGATGTGGGTAGTGTTGCTGTCGGTGATCGCCCGCGCTCGGGGATTGTCGCCTTTAACGAACGCGACAATGTTGTGCAGGGTATCGTTCAGATGACCAAGGGGAAAAATGCCACTAAAGTCGTTGACGCACTCAAGCAGAGAATTGCGGAAATTGCACCTAAATTACCGCCCGGCGTGAAGATCGTTCCTTACTATGATAGAACGGAGTTGGTCAAACATACCGTACGCACGGTAAGTGAAAATCTGATTATAGGCGCCTTGCTGGTGGTTGCTATTCTGATTTTATTTCTGCGCAACTGGTACGCGGCACTGGCTGTAGCAGCGATTATCCCGCTGGCTTTGCTGTTCGCCTTTATCTTGATTGATGCGCGGGGTGTTTCGGCGAATTTAATTTCTTTAGGTGCTGTGGATTTCGGTATTATCATCGACAGTGCGGTGGTGCTGGTTGAAGCTTTGATGGTTAAATTGGCTTTGGCTAAAATGGATGAATTACCACAACATCAAACTTATGGCTGGCGCATTCATTTAATCAAGCAAAATTGTATAGAGATGGGTACGCCGATACTCTTCTCCAAAGCCATCATTATATTGGCTTTTCTTCCCATATTCACCTTTCAGCGTGTCGAAGGTAAGATATTCTCACCCGTCGCGTTTACCCTGAGTTTTGCGTTGCTCGGGGCTATTTTGTTAACCTTGACCTTGCTGCCTGCCTTGCTGAGTTACGCCGTCAAAAACAAGGATCTGGCTGAGCAGCACAGTGCCTTTATGGATAAACTTCAGGCACGATATCGAACTATATTGCTTTGGGCGGATGGTCATCGTAAATCCATCGTCGCTGCCTCTATCAGTTTATTGCTGATTACGCTCTCCCTTGCACCGTTGTTGGGAAGTGAGTTTTTACCCAAGCTGGATGAAGGCAATATTTGGCTCACAATCAGTCTGCCGCCGGCGACAGCGTTGGAGAAAACTAAGGAAGTTGAGCGCCAGGTGCGTAAAATTTTGAATACCTATCCTGAGGTTAACAATGTCGCGACTCAAGTCGGACGTCCCGATGACGGCACGGATCCTAAAGGGCCGAATAATTTGGAAGTCATGGCAGATCTTAATTCACGTGAGGGCTGGCGCTTTGCGAATAAGGAAGAAATGATTGCCGATATGACGGCTAAAATACAGGAAATACCGGGTGTGCCGACTAATTTTTCTCAGGTCATCCAGGATAATGTTGAAGAGGCTTTGTCGGGTGTCAAGGGAGAAATTTCCGTAAAGATTTTCGGACCGGACTTGGAAATCCTCGAAGACAAATCGACTCAGGTTGCCCGTATATTGACAGAAATTCAAGGCTCAGCCGATGTGGCAGCGATTAAAGTGGGCGGGCAAACCGAACTTAATATTACCCTTGATCGTCAGCGTATGTCACGCTACGGACTGAATATCAGCGATGTCAATGCAACGATACAGACCGTATTGGCGGGAAGTATAGTCAATTCATTTTACGAAGGCGACAGAAGATTTGATGTCACGGTACGTATTGCTGAACCCAATCGCAATGCGGTGGATGATGTCGGAGACTTGCCCATAGCTCTTCCGGGTGGGGGTTCAATTCCATTAGGTTCGATTGCCAATATCGAAGTTCGACAAGGTGCGGCTAGAGTCGGTCGTGAAGCGGGCGGTCGCGTAGTGGCGGTAAAAGCGAATTTGCTGGGCCGTGATCAGGGCAGTTTTGTGGCTGAAGCAATGAAAAAAGTGAAGGCTCAAGTCACGCTGCCACCGGGTTATACACTCACTTGGGGTGGGCAGTTTGAGAATCAGCAACGGGCGATTAAACGACTTAAGGTGATCGTGCCGCTCTCTATTTTGATGATTTTCGTGTTGCTGTTCTGGGCATTTAAATCCATGCGTAAAGCGCTGCTGGTCATACTCATGGTTCCTTTCACATTGATTGGCGGACTGGCAGGTTTAGGCTTGTCCGGTTTACATATGTCGGTTTCAGCCGCAGTGGGTTTTATTGCGGTAGCAGGGATATCCGTTCAAAACGGCGTGATTATGGTTGAGCAGTTCATGGAAGGGATGCGTAATGGACGTGATCTAACGGAAAGTGTCATGGATGGGGCAATTTCACGTTTGCGACCTATCCTCATGACCGCATTGATGGCAGGGATCGGTCTGCTGCCAGCCGCCTTGTCGCATGGCATCGGTTCAGAAACACAACGTCCCTTTGCTGTGGTAATCGTTGGCGGTATCATAACAGCGACTTTGTTTACCTTGTTGTTGTTACCGCTGTTGTTCCCGCTATTTGCCGAAGAAAAAAATATTGAAGAGGGACAACCGCTCACCAGTGAGTAAAATTGTGTTAAATGCCTTTGATAAAAGGCTACTACGGCAAGGATGCGGGAGATGTTCGTTTCTAGTATTTCTTCCGGCAGTTGGGCGTCCCTGATTTGCGCTTCAAGGACGCACTGCTGTGAGCAACATCCAACTAAGCTAAAATCAGCGCTGTTCAGGATTTCGTCATCGTTATGACAACCAGGTAGTCCAGGCAAGCCAGAGTTTTCGTAACGGCGTAAGAGAAACTCTTTCTTTTAATACGTGACATCCAGAATGAATGACTTCTTCCAGTGTGGCGCGATAAATCGCTGCCATGATTAAACCGGTTCTCTGATTTTTTCTATCTATATCAGGCAGTTGCGCCAGTGCTTGCCGGTAGAATCCCTGCGCGCGTTCGATCTGAAATGCCATGAGTTTATGAAAGTTTTCACTCTCAATGCCATTGAGAATATCGGCAGCCGTCACGTTAAATTGCTGCATTTCATCCATAGGTAGATAGATTCGATTGCGTCGTGCATCTTCGCCGACATCGCGGATGATGTTGGTGAGCTGAAAGGCGATACCCAGATCATGCGCATATTTGAGCGTCTGCCGGTCGCTATAGCCGAAAATTTCAACCGACAACAGGCCAACCACGGAGGCAACACGGTAGCAATACAGTTGCAGCGATTTGAAATCGCCGTAACGTGGCTGATCAAGATCCATTTCCATGCCATCTATGATTTCCAGCAGATGTTCCTGTGCCATGTTGAATTTTTTTACAACCGGGACGAGTGCCTGTGCGACCGGGTGTTGCGGATTTCCGGCATAAATTTCAGTAACTTGTCCTCGCCACCAGTTAAGGGTGGTGCGAGCGACATTTTCATCGGAACATTCGTCTACGACATCATCTACTTCGCGACAAAAAGCATACAGCGCGATAATTGCGCGGCGTTTTTCTTTGGGCAAAAACAGAAAACTATAGTAAAAGCTTGAACCGCTCGCGGCGGCTTTATCCTGGCAGTATTGGTCTGGAGTCATATTTTCAATAAGAGTGAGGGGCCGATTTGGCTAGCATGATAACCCAGTCTAGCGGGCGTAACACCGGTCGGCGGCGAAATACATCGTAATTTACGGCCTCAATTTTATCGAGGATGCGCAGACCACCGGCGATAATCATGCGCATTTCCAGTCCGATGCGGCCCGTCAATATGCTGCCCAGTGGCGCACCTTGCTGCATTAGGCGGCGCGTGCGATCCACTTGAAACTTCATCAATTGTCGCCATTTTTCATTGCAGATTTGTTGCTCAATTTGATTCTCGGTTACGCCGAATTGTTTCATTTCATCGAGAGGCAGGTAGATACGTCCCATCTTGATGTCTTTGGCGACATCCTGCCAGAAATTGATCAGTTGTAAGGCGGTGCAAATATGATCCGAGTAGGCTAAATTGACCGCAGTGGCTTCGCCGTACAAATGCAACATCAAGATGCCGACCGGATTGGCCGAACGGCGGCAGTAGTCGGTCAGGTCTGCATTGTTGTCATAGCGCTTTTTGACCACATCCTGCGAAAAGGCACTGAGCAAATCGTAATGCGGCGGCAGTGGCAATTCGTACTCGCGTAGGGTCGCTGCCAGATTTTGAAATAACGGCGTTAGTGGTGTTTCATTGCGATCGATACGCGATAATTCATCACGAAATGTATTCAGCTGTTGTAATCGTTGCTCGTCAGGCAAATCACCTTCGTCGGCGATATCATCCGCCTCACGGGCAAAATGATAGATTGCAGCGACCGGACGCCGCAGCCGTTTTGGCAACAGTATCGAGGCGACCGGGAAATTCTCGTAATGCTCAACGGGCATAATTACAGCAAATCGTTACGGTGCAGCATGAAAACGAACTGATCGCCGGCGGTGACATCAAGCCAGGTGAATGGCAGTTTCGGGTAGGCTGCTTCAAGGATATCCCTGTTGTGGCCGATTTCGACTATCAGAATGCCGTTGTCGCTCAGGTGTTCTGCGGTATGTTGCAAAATGATACGCGTCGCATCCAGCCCATCCAAACCGCTACCCAGAGAAAGTTTCGGTTCGTGCAAGTATTCCTGAGGCAGCGCCGCGACGGATTTTGCATCAACATACGGTGGATTGCTGATAATCAGGTCGTATTTCCGACCGCTAAGGCCGGTAAATAAATCAGACTCGATGAGTTCAATTTGTGTGTCCAATTCGTAATCTGTCACATTGCGACGGGCAACAGCCAGTGCTTCCGGCGATAAATCGACGGCATCAATATGCGCATTGGGAAAAGTATCGGCACAAAGTATCGCCAGGCAGCCGCTGCCGGTGCAAAGATCCAACACTTGATGGACAGCCTCAGGATCGCTAATCCAGGGCGATAACTGTTGACGCAGCAATTCGGCAATAAAGGAACGTGGTACGATTACGCGCTCATCTACATAAAAGCGGTAGTCGCCCAGGAAGGCTTCATGGGTCAAATAGGCGGCAGGAATACGCTGCTCAACACGTCGCTCCAATATGCTCAGTAAATCGACACGCTCAATAGGGGTCAAATGCGCATCCAAAAATGGGGCGAGGGTATCAATCGGCAGGTGTAAGGTGTGCAAAATAAGGTAAACCGCTTCATCGTATGCATCTGTGCTGCCATGACCGAAGAAAAGTTTTGCATGATAAAAGCGACTGAGCGCAAAGCGCAGAAAATCCCTGACGGTATAGAGATTCTGTTCTGCCTGGGAGAAATAGTCTTTTAGTGGCATAGCAAGTTTTCCAGTGTGTGCAGATAGGTCATTTTCAGTGGTTCGATATCGGCGACGTCAACGCATTCGTTGAGTTGGTGTATGGTGGCATTTAAGGGGCCGAATTCGATGACTTGCGGGCAAATATCTGCAATGAATCGCCCATCCGATGTGCCCCCTGTGGTGGACAGGGCAGGGGTGATCCCGTAACTGTCTTCAATGGCTTGGGTTATGGCAGCGACCAGACTTCCTTTAGGCGTAATGTAAGGCTTGCCAGAAAGCTCCCAGTTTAGGTCATAATTGACCTGATGTTTATCTAAAATCGCATGAACGCGATCTTTGAGTTGTTGCTCTGTACTGGCGGTGGAGAAGCGGAAATTAAACAAAATTTCAACCGTACCCGGTACCACATTCGTCGCTCCCGTCCCGCCATTCATATTCGAAATTTGCCAGGAAGTAGCCGGAAAATATTCATTACCACTATCCCAGAGGGTGTCAGCCAATTCAGCAATAGCAGGTGCAATCATGTGGATAGGATTGATTACTAAATGCGGATAAGCGATATGTCCCTGTTTTCCTTTAACGATTAACGTGCCAGACAGAGAACCGCGTCTTCCATTTTTAATCATGTCGCCGACTAATTTATTCGAAGTCGGTTCGCCAACGATACAGTAATCAAGTAACTCACCCCGGGCTTGCAAGGTCTCAACGACACGTGCCGTCCCATCAATGGCTTCGGCCTCTTCGTCTGAGGTAATGAGCAGTGCGATGGATCCCTTGTGATCTGAATGCTGTTCGATAAAGGTTTCGATGGCGGTAATGAATGCCGCAAGTGATGTTTTCATATCAGCAGCGCCGCGACCAAACAACTTGCCATCCCGTATCGTCGGTTCAAAAGGGGGGCTAAACCAGGATTCAGCAGGGCCTGATGGCACGACGTCAGTGTGACCTGCGAATACAAGGACGGGCCGCGCCGTGCCGCGCCTAGCCCAAAAATTATCAACGTTGCCAAAACGCATGCGTTCTATATGAAAACCCAATTTTTCGAGACGCTCAATTAAAATGTCCTGGCAACCTGCATCATCAGGAGTGAGCGAGCGCCTTGCAATCAATGCGCGGGAAAGTTGCAGTGTTTCAGTCATGAGGATCTTTCAGAGTAAATAGATGTTCATAAGCGGCTAAATCAAAACCAATACATCTTATTTTGCCCTCGATTTCCAGTACAGGGCGTTTTATAACGCTGTTTTTTTCCAGCATTAGGTCTGAGGCCGACGCTGCGTCAACAATAGCTTGTTTTTGTAGTTCAGTTAAGCCGCGCCATGTCAACCCTTTGCGATTGATTAGCGCGCCCCAGTCTATTTGAGTTAACCAGTTTTGAGCAATTTCCGGTGTTAATGCATGCTTTTTAAAGTCTATAAAATCGACCGGAATCTCATGCAACGCCAGCCAGTCGCGTGCTTTTTTGACGGTGCTGCAATTGGCAATGCCGTATAAGCTGGGGCGAGAAAAATTTGTCATACCCACTATCTCGAACTAGATACCACGTAGCAGTTCGTTGATGCCGACTTTAGACAGGGTTTTTGCATCCACTTTTTTCACGATCACGGCGCAGTACAAGCTGTATTTTCCGTCAGCAGACGGTAAGCTGCCACTGACCACGACTGAACCTGCCGGTACGCGGCCATAGGTGACAGTCCCTGTTTCACGATCGTAGATTTTGGTGCTTTGACCAATAAATACCCCCATAGAGATGACGACGTTGTCTTCCAGTATCACGCCTTCAACAATTTCAGAGCGGGCGCCAACAAAGCAGTTGTCACCGATAATAGTCGGGTTTGCTTGCACGGGTTCCAATACGCCACCAATGCCTACGCCACCAGACAAGTGTACGTTTTTACCAATTTGCGCGCATGAGCCGACGGTCGCCCAGGTGTCAACCATGGTGCCTTCATCAACATAAGCGCCAATATTGACATAAGAGGGCATCAATACGACATTCTTCGCAATATAAGCGCCACGACGTGCGGCAGCCGGGGGGACAACACGGAAACCGCCTTCACGGAAATCGCGGCTGTTGTAGTCGGCAAATTTTGAGGGGACTTTGTCGTAATAGTTGGTGAATCCGCCTTTAATAAAGGCGTTATCTTCCAGGCGGAACGAGAGTAAAACCGCCTTTTTCAGCCATTGATGGGTAACCCATTCTCCGTCTGTTTTTTCTGCGACGCGCAAGCTGCCATTGTCGAGCTTGGCAATGACGGTATCTACCGCTTCTTTGAGTTGTGCATCTGCATTGCGAGGGGTGATGTCAGCGCGACGTTCAAAAGCGGCTTCGATAATTTGCTTTAATTGTTCCATGTTTATTCCTGATAAATAGTGATGAGTGAGTGCTAAGTTGTATCGTTATTTGTTATTCACCACAGATAACTTACGGGTAAATTCGGCGATTCTCTTTGCCGCTTCGATAGTTTCGTCTGTGGTGGCGACCAAGGCCAAACGAACAAAATTTTCACCCGGATTGATGCCTTGCGCGGTTCGCGCCAGGAAACTGCCGGGTAATACGGTAACATTATAATCGCGATACAGATTCTGCGCGAAATCTGTATCCGATATGGGGGTACGTATCCACAGGTAAAATGCGGCATCGGGTAAGCTGACAGGCAAGACAGGCTCGAGAATTTTAACGACTTGTGCAAATTTGTCGGTGTATAGCCTGCGGTTTTCTGCAACGTGATTTTCGTCGCGCCAGGCTGCGATACTCGCGGATTGAATGACCGGATTCATCGCCGAGCCGTGGTAGGTTCGATACAACGTAAATTTTTCAATAACCCGCGCATCTCCCGCCACAAAACCTGAACGCATCCCCGGTACGTTAGAGCGTTTAGACAAGCTGGAAAAAACCACCAGATTGCGGTAGTCAGGCCGGTTTAATTTCTGTGCCGCTTGCAGTGCGCCCAGTGGGGGTGTATCCGCATAAATTTCTGAATAGCATTCATCCGAAGCGATCACAAAACCATAGCGATCAGACATTTCGAATAGTGTTTTCCATTCATGCAGCGGCATGACACGCCCTGTCGGGTTGCCGGGAGAGCAAACATAAACCAGTTGGGTGCGCTGCCAAATGTCCTCATTCAACTGGCTGAAATTGAGGGCAAAATTATCCGAATCCTGTGTGTTAAGAAAGTAGGGCGTGGCACCTGCCAGATAGGCCGCCCCTTCATAAATCTGGTAAAAAGGATTGGGGCATACCACTACGGGATTATTCCGGGTGGGGTCTATCACGGTTTGAGCAAAGGCAAACAGTGCTTCCCGACTGCCATTAACCGGTAATACCTGCGTTTTATAATCAAGTGTCGGGATGGCGTAGCGTAAAGACAACCAATCGCTTAGGGTGATGCGTAACGCATCAGTACCTGCTGTTGTGGGATAATTGGAAAGTCCCTCCAGGTTGTCCTTGATTGCCTCGGTGATAAAAACGGGGGTCGCATGCTTGGGCTCACCAATAGACAGACTGATTGCCGAATAGTCCGGGTTGGCGGTGATATCTCGAAACAAAGCGGCTAATTTTTGGAACGGATAAGGTTGAAGTCGTTGTAGGTCGGGATTCATTGTCAATCTCATGGACGGTTGATTGCGCATTATAAGGGGCGGACGAGTGTCATCAAAACAAAATATTATGCCGGTGGCGGGAATATTAAGCGGCGCCCTGGTCTGGGGCTTGATCTGGTATCCTTTTCGACTCTTGCAGGGGTGGGGGATTTCGGGATCCTGGGCTACGCTTATTAGCTATGTGGTTGCGATGGGATGTGGTGTTTATTTTCTGCCGCGCGCCTGGCGTGAGCTGTCTACGACTAAGTGGTGGGGGGTGCTGCTGATTTTAAGTGCAGGTTGGGCTAATTTTGGTTATGTGCTGGCGATGTTGCACGGGGAAGTGATGCGTGTGCTGTTGTTGTTTTACCTGGCACCGCTCTGGACGATACTCTTTTCATACTGGCTGCTGGACGAAAGATTGAATCGATATGGTTATCCGGTTATTGCCTTGTCGTTAAGTGGTGCATTTGTCATGTTGTGGGAACCCACACGCGGTATGCCTTATCCGCAAAATATTTCCGAGTGGCTGGGGCTCTCCGCCGGTATTGGTTTTTCCCTGTCGAATGTGCTATCCCGTCGTGCAATCAATTTGGGGGTGGCGACAAAATCCTTCAGTATTTGGTTTGGGACAGCGCTACTCACCGCGCCGCTGCTATTCTGGCAGGGGACGGTGCCGGTGATCGGCGCTCAGGCCGCACTGATGATGGTGTTGATCGGCGTGTTATTATTTGCCACGAGTTTTGCGGTGCAATACGGCGTGACGCACCTGCCGGCTAATCGCGCGATGTTGTTGTTTTTATTCGAACTGGTAATCGCGGCTGTGGCAGCCTATTTCCTGGCAGAGGAAGCGATGGCACTGCGTGATTGGGTGGGTGCCGCACTGATTATATCGGCGAGTCTAATGTCGGGGAAGCTGTCCGATGTTTAGCGCATAGTTGAGTAAAGCCACTAGTGAACAGAGCCGTGGCTTCTGCTCACTGCCGGTTTTTTGAGAGTTTTAACTGTAAGACAGATCGTGAGCAAGACAGGTATGCTCGTCTTCTATTGCTGAAAAATCAGGTAGTAAGCTATTAAAGGTAATGTTGAGTCGATTCAGTGCATTGGGTGCCAGAGGCGGGACTATTCCTAAGCTCCCCAGGTCCAGAGCGTGTGAGAGTACTTCAGCAACATGGATGATGTCGGCTATTTTGGTAGGATGCATGTATTGTGCTGCATGATGGTGTTCGATACCGTCAGAGATAGCCGCAGGGAATAGCCATGCTTTGGTCATTTGTGAGCCTATCCAGGCATGATTGACCCCGAGTATTTCAGTTTCCGCAATCGAAGCGTGGCAGTTATGCTCTTTTTGATAGTTGTTGATTTCAACCATTTCGACGGGCATGTAGCCGGCTAAAAACAGTTGTCCTATGTCGTGTAACAGACCGGATATAAAAGCGACATCCTGATTTTCATTACAGCGTTTGGCAAGATGTTTTGCACAACACGCTACGCCAATCGAATGGCTCATGAATTTATTAAAATCTAACCCCTTACCGCAGGTTTTTTTTAAGTGGGCCGAGGTTCCACCCAGCAAAGCCAGATGGCGTATGGTGTTAGAACCTAACAACATTATTGCTCTTTGAGTCGATGCTACCTTGCCAAAGCTGTTATAGCGAGCCGAATTGGCTAATTTAAGCACCGAGGTAAGCATACCTAAGTCGCTGTCTATTATTTTTACCAAGTCATTTACTTCCATATTGTCATCATTGGTAGATCGAATGATGTCAATAACGGCATGTGGCAGACAGGGGAAAGTCTCAATTTTTTGCAGTAATTCTTCAGAAAAATTTTTCATAGGGATTCTTCGAGCTGCTGTAAGCGATATTCAAGAACCAAATCATGAAGTCGGCTAAGTTCATGATCAAACTCGCTATTTTGAAATATAAACAAGAGTCTTTCTGTGATTTTGGCGCGCTCTTGCGTGAGTTGCTCCTCGCTGCGTGAATCCTCAGCCAAAATGATGATGTGTTCTATTTCACGTTTTTTTAAGCTTTTGATGTGCGCGTCGGTCAAAATTATATCGGCACCCAGCAGGGTCATGCCTCGCTCGTTAATAATCGGTGTAGCCAGAGTCATCCCTGCGCTAGCCTTGTCGAGTAGAATTTTTTGATGAATGAATCGCATGTTAGAGTGTAATGATTGAATGTTCTTA
>CAIOSY010000052.1 GCA_903861075.1 uncultured Nitrosomonadales bacterium | reverse complement strand
GATAAACGGGAGGCGTCTTAACATGTGCCCGATCGCGGCGTTCAATTGGGACAACGGGACGACCGCCGGGGTGTGGGCGTTGAATCTCAACAATGTGCGCGGCAACTCGAACAACAACGTCGGGTTTCGCGCGGACTCGATACCTCACAGACTGAAATTTAGTCAAAGTGGAATCAAGGGAGACGCTTTCCGGCGCGTGAAGAAATTCACGGCGAAATCGGATGGCTTCCGCCTTTCTGGTAGGGCGGGTCATCGTCTCGAAGGTCAGACGATATGAAGCGCGTCGGAAATTTATATGCACGCACATTAACGCCGGAAGCATTGCGGCATGCATTTCACATGGCTGCCCGGCATAAGCACGGCAAACGTGCCTGCTTTAAGTTTGAGAAACATCTAGCCAGTAATTTGGATGAGTTACATCGTGAGCTGAGCGATGGAAGTTATTCGCCGCGCCAGTATTACACTTTTGCGGTTCACGAGCCGAAGCGCCGGACAATCTACGCACCAGCATTCCGCGATTTGGTGGTGCAGCACGCAATATATCGAGTGATATCACCAATCTTTGAGCGGATATTTATTGATCAGTCATTCGCATGCCGAATCGGCAAGGGCACGCACAAAGCAGCCGATTATGCGCAGGCCGCCTTGCAAGCCAGCCCGATCGGAAGTTACACGCTAAAACTTGATATCAGAAAGTTCTTTTACCGCATCGATCGCGTTATTTTGCGCAGACTGATTGAGCGCAAGATCAAAGACGCGCGCATGGTCGATCTGATGATGGCGTTCGCTGATCACGGTGAGTCGGTTGGCATCCCTATCGGAAACCTGCTGTCACAGCTCTATGCGCTGATCTACCTGAATCCGCTTGATCACTTTATTAAGCGTGAGCTGGGGATCAAACGTTACTGCCGTTATGTAGATGACTTTGTGCTGTTTGGAATTACTCATGATTACGCTATTGAATGTCAGACACGCATCATTACTTTCATCAGGGATGAGTTGAGCCTTGAATTATCAAAATCAACCATAGCACCCGTATCTCGCGGCATTAACTTCGTTGGATATCGCACCTGGGTGAGCAAGCGATTTATTCGCCGCCATAGCCTTTATAACTACCGCGTTGCCTTGCGCAACGGAAAAACAGATTCAGCCATTTCAATTCTTGGGCACGCGCAGCGCACCCATTCTTTGCAGCATATGCTGCGTTTATCAAAGGAAAAACACTATGCCGACCATCATCTCTTACAAAAAATATATCGACCAGCAAGTAACGCGGACATTGCGCCTTCAGGAAGACGAGGATCATCACCAGATAGGCGTTGAACTAGCCACCCTACCTGATGGGGTGACTTATGTATGTCTGCCAGATGGCGTCACTCTACCGACTGAACAGCCGGAAGAAATCGCTGCGAGCATTATCAATCCTGCCATTCTTGCACCCGAGCTTGTTGCAGAACTGAAAGTGGCGAGTCCGCACATCCGATTGATCAATCAGCGCGTTGCAGATGCAATTGCTGAACGCTATACGACAGCAGATGAAATCAAGCTGCTGCGTACCGCACCGTCAACCGAATTCAATAGCTACAACGCATTTGCCGAAGACTGCCGGGCATGGGGTCGTGCTGAAAAAGCAAAGCTAGGACTGTAAAATGCCAAATACCTCATTATCTCAGGCGATCAAAGAGGCTTATGCCGCTGCACCATCGGATGAGGTGACGCTGACTACGCTTGAATTTCGCCATCCAGCATTTACCCAGCCGCTGCGGGTAGTTTTGGACCATGCAGATCATATCTGCACACTAGAAGATAGCGCCCCATCTGATCCCGGTGCTGCCGTGCTCTTTGTCGGGTATTCATTCGATATTGTGCTGCCGACTGTAGATGCGGGTGTCGCACCCGAAGTAGTAATCACCATCGATAACGTGAGTATGGAGATTGAGGACAGCATCAATGCCGCGCTAGCCACCACCGACAAGGTGCAGGTCACGTATCGCCCGTATCTATCGACCGACCTGACGGCACCGCAGATGAATCCGCCGATGACGCTAACCATCACCGCTATCAGCGCCGATCAGTTCCGCCTGACTGCGCGGGCGCAGCTGGGCGATTATGCGAACAAGGCGTTTCCTGGCGAGAGCTACAGCGCCACGCGTTTCCCAGGGCTGGTGCAATGACACACTGGGCAATTGACTATATCGGCCTACCTTGGGAAAACGGCGCTCAGGGACCTGATGCATTTGATTGCTGGGCGCTGGTACGCCATGTACAGCGTGCGCATTATGGTCGTGCGTTGCCGATCATCAGCGTTGACGCAGATGATCTGGCGGCCGTTAGTGACGCTTTCGAAAACCACCCTGAAAAATCCCGCTGGGAACTGATCGACGGGCCGATTGATGGCGACTGCGTGCTGACGCATAAAGGAAATCAGGTTGATCACGTAGGTATTTATCTGGAGATTGAAGGCGGACGTATTCTGCATGCAGTGCGTGGCGCCGGCGTAGTCTGCACCGCTCTGCCGGTGCTCAAACGTATGGGCTGGCATCCGCTTGAATTTTATCGATTTACCGGTGATGCAACATGACCGCCAAAAATTACACAGTCGTTTATGCGCGCAACCCGTTCAATCCGTTGCAGGATCGAAGTATCAGCACACGATCGAGACGAGTGAGAATTTCTGCACTTGCACCTAAAACGAATTTACCTTTCATCTGCCTGGTTAACGGCGATCCGGTGCTGCGTACTGGCTGGGGAAGACGCCCGTTGCATGGTGACATCGTGGCATTTGTCACTCTTCCGCAAGGAGGCGGTGGTGGTGGAAGCAATCCGCTGCAAATGGTCGCAATGATTGCGCTCACTTATTTTACGATGGGCGCAGGAGCTGATTTATGGATGCCTGCTGGAATGGCCGGAACGCTAGGCGGGGCAATGCTTGGAACCGCTGCATTTATGGCTGGATCTGCACTAGTTAATGCTATCCTACCGCCGCCTCGCCCACCCTCTACGCAGCAGGCTGCCACACTTGCCGCGCCTAGCCCGACTTATTCGCTTGGTGCTCAGGGAAATAGCGCGCGCCTTGGCGCATCAATCCCAGTGCAATATGGCAGACATCTTGCATATCCTGATTTTGCCGCTCAACCTTATGCTGAGTTTGTCGGCAATGAGCAGTTCCTATATCAGTTACTGGTATTAGGACAAGGTGAGTACAGTATTGAGTCGATCAATATTGCCGACACACCTATATCCAGTTTTGAGGAAATAAGTTATGAGGTTATTCCTCCTGGAGGAACCGTTTCATTATTCCCCTCGAATGTTGTCACGTCGATAGTAGTATCCGGACAGACAGCGCTTACCGATGTTGGTCTCGGACCTTTTGTCGCGAATGCATCGGGCACGTCGGCCAACTACCTCGGCATCGATATCGTCTGTCCAAAGGGTTTATTTTACGCAACAGACTCAGGCGGTTTGAGTAGTAAAAGCATCACATTTACCGTAGAAGCTCAATCAATTGATAGCAATGGAACATCGCTTGGTAGTTGGGTGACGCTGGGTACCGAAACAATCACCGCCGCTACTAACACCGCACAGCGCCGCAGCTATCGTTATGCCGTAACTCAAGCACGCTATCAAGTTCGATTGATGCGTACTGATATGCAAGATACCTCCAGTCGCGCCGGACACGATCTTAGCTGGGTAGGGTTGCGCGCGTATCTGCCAGGTAGTCAGCAATACGGTAACCTGACGCTGATTGCGATGCGCATGAAGGCATCAAATAATCTTTCCGCTCAAGCCGCGCGAAAGATTGGGGTGATTGCGACCCGAAAGTTGCCGACCTGGAATCCGACCACCGGATGGTCCGCACTGGTTGCGACGCGCTCTATCGCCTGGGCATTCGCCGATGCAGCTCGGGCAGATTACGGCGGAAAGCTGGCTGATGCACTGATTCCCCTAGAACAACTCTATGCGCTGGATTCGATCTGGACAACGCGCGGCGATACCTTTGATGGACGTTTCGACAATACCGTGACGTTGTGGGAGGGATTGACTCAGATCGCTCGTGTCGGTCGCGCTAAACCCTACCAGCAAGGCGGGGCTGTGCAGATCGTGCGCGATCAGGCGCAATCTGTGCCGGTAGCGATGTTCTCACCGCGCAATACGGCGCGCGGCACACTAAAAATCGACTACCTGATGCCGACGGAGGCCACCGCCGACGCGGTGACCGTACAGTATTTCAATGCAACTACCTGGAGCAATGCCGAAGTGACCGCCGCGCTTCCAGGATCAGTATCAGCGACCCCGGTCAAGGTGCAGCTGTTCGGATGCACCTCACACGATCAAGCGTACCGTGAAGGCATGTACATTGCTGCGTGTAACCGATACCGCCGTAAGCCGATTACCTTTACGACCGAAATGGAAGGATTCATTCCAACATTTGGCGATCTGGTTGCGGTATCTAGCGAACGCCTGACGCGCGCACAGGCGGGGGAAGTTAACGGATGGGATTCGGCAACCCGCACGCTGACACTATCTGAACCTGTCACATGGACTGCTGGGCAGGCGCACTATTTCGGTCTGCGCCGGCGCGATGGAAGTTTCTCAGGCCCATGGCAAGCATCAGCTGGTGTCGATGAATATCATGCGGTTCTGGCCAGCATGCCGGATATCACCCCCTATACTGGCGGCGACGAAGAACGAACCTATTTTACCTTCGGTACCGGGGTCGCGTACCGACAGCTGGCGCTAGTTACCTCAGCCCGCCCTCGCGGAAGCAACCAGGTAGAACTAGCACTGATCAATGAAGATCCACTGGTACATCAGGCCGACAGTGGTACCGTGCCCGCGCCACTGGCCGCATGGCAATTGCCAAAAGTTCCGACCGTACCAGCTGTGATCGGACTATCTGTGGTGCAGGGCGGAACCCCTGCCAGCCCAGTGCTGGCAATCAGCTGGCAGCCAGCATCTGGAGCCGATCATTATCTGATTGAGCAATCGGCAGACGGTATCGCTTGGACAGGTTCCGGAAGCTCTGGGTCGACCAGCATCAGTCTTCCGGTACAGCCGGGTACGATACAAATCCGCGTGGCCGCCATCGGCATGACACGCGGGGCATGGGCATATTGGAACGGCAGCGCAGGCGCAGTGATGGCGGCACCATCGGACGTGACCGGCCTTGCACTGGCTGAAGCATTCACAGGGCCGGTATGCAACATCACATGGAACAGTACGGCACGCATACTAAATTACACCGTCGAGGTCTGGGCCGCAGGCGTTCTGCGCCGCTCGCGGGTAGTGAGCCTGAATAGTTTCAGTTACTCGTCCAGCGATGCAAAGACGGACGGTGGACCATGGCGCGATCTGATCTTTAAGGTGCGCGGAAATGGTAACGGAATTACGTCAGACGGATGGGCTACTCTGACTGTCACTAATCCACAGATCGGCCTGCTCAACAACGTGGTAGTAACCGGATTGCTGGCTTCACTACTCGTGAAATACCAACGCCCTTCCGTCGCAGATTTTGCGGGAATATGCGTGTGGGTATCGACCGTCGATGGCTTTACGCCGGACGCATCAACCTTGAAATATGAAGGCCCGAATAGCCTGGTCAGCATCGACCTAAATCCGGGTAGCACCACCTATTATCTGATCGTGGCAGGGTTCGATCAGTGGGGCACCGATGCGCTTAACCAGTCCGCGCAATATATCGCTGCGACAACATTAATCACCGAAACACAGATCAGCGACAACAGTATCAGTACCCCGAAGCTGGCAGCTAATGCGGTCACGGCAGATAAGATCGCAGCGAGAACCATTACCGCAGCACAGATTGAAGCCAATTCAGTTACCGCAACGGAAATTAACGGGACAAATTTGTCAGTAAGCGGATCGCTTGCCGGGGCGGATATCACCGGAGCGACTGGGACTTTTGCAGGGATGTTAACTGCGGGGACGTTGAGTAGCGTCGTTTATGCAACTCAAGTTTTTTCACGTGGAACTTACACAATTTCAGTCCCCGCTGGCTTTACCTCATTACGCATTACATGTATTGGCGGCGGTGGCGGTGGAGGCGGCGGATCGGATATTACTCGAACAGGAGCCGCTGGTGGCGGCGGTGCGGGGCAGGATATTACAGCTGTTTTTAATGGATTAATTGCCGGAACCACCTATACGCTCGTTGTTGGCAACTATGGCGCGGGTAGTACGCTATATGTAGATTATCCATTTGCACCAAGTTATGGAGGAAATACAAATTCAACCGGCGCTAACGGAGAGAGTACCGGAATTGCCGGACTAATTACTGCCTCTGGAGGAATTGGTGGGGGAGGGCCATTCACAGGGGCAGGAAAAGGAATTGGCGGAAGCATCGGCGGATCGACAGCTCCAAGCAGTTCAACTGGCGGAAAAGGGGGAAGTTCTCCGTATGGCGTTGGCGGAAATGGCGGGGTTGGCACATCCGGCGCTAGTGCGTCTGGATTTGGTAGTGGCGGTGGTGGTGGCGGTGGTGGTGGTAGAGGAATTGGCGGAAATGGCTCACCAGGGAAGGCAATTATAGAGTTTTTTAACCCAAACGGAGTTGTACTAAGACAAGAGTTCAGCGACCTAATGGCAAGAATAACTTCATTCAACGCTTCTCAACTAGCTCACGGATTGGTACAAATATGAATATATTAAAAATTTCAAAAATTCTGCCGGACTCCAGAATAGTTGAATTTCATGCCGTTACCGAGTTTCATCTTGATATGTCCACGCATCGTATGCAGATCATCGTCGAGTCGTATGACACCGAAGAGGCTGCACGTAATCGCACAATGTCATCCGCAAGGTCAATAGTAGACGTTCCGCTGCCCGACTGGTCCCCAGTCTATGCCGACAATCTGATTAATTTCGTTTGCTCAGATCCGATATGGGGATCTGCTGAAATAATTTTATGAAAAAAATATCTCAGGTAATTGATTTGATTGTGTCATTTTTTAAACTTGCTCCAGTTCCTCATGACAAGTTCGATGAGTGGCCAGTTTCTGCCGGCCAGTTTATTCGTGAGTGCCATATCAAATCCGTTGATCGCAGCAAACTGACAGAGTGCGACCCTACGTGCCCGCTGTTTGATTCAGAAGATGGCTGCGTCTACTTGCTCGATAACCAGTGCATGATCGATGGCCTTCAAAACCTGACAAAATAATTTTCAACCTAACCCGACTAGACGGAAAACAAAATGAACGATGAAGCCATACAACCAGCTGTTGAGCGCCGCCGATCCGCCGATCATGAAACGATCAGCATTAAATCCGACATCCGCCATATGGCTGAGGCGATCGACAAGCTCGGTCAGGTAGTTAGTGAGATGCACGAGGATTTAACCAAGATCGCCGTGCATGATGAGCGACTATCAACAATGACCCTCGCCCAGGAGCGATCATTTACCGAAATCGGGAAAATCAATACCAAGCTAGGTGATCATATGGTCGATGAGAAAACACCGCACCCACTGTATTCCCGCTTTATCTGGATCGGTACTGGAGCTGGAAGCACGCTGACCATTCTATGGATGCTTGGTGGATGGGCATTAATGAGCGCATTCAAAGATCAGAGTGCTTTGAATGCGCAGGTAACGATGCATATTCACGACGATAAAGTGACAAGTCAGGATGATATGCGTGAATTGGTACGGCGCGAGTTGCGCGATTCCGGGTTAACCACTAAATAGGAGGATATTATGAGTAGAATTAAAGTTGATTTCGCCCGTTTCGCAGGTGTGTTTATCGTGGCTACATTACTGGTGGCCGTTTCCGCTCCGCTTGCCGATCTGGTTGGCGAGCCCGCTTATGCACCATGGCTGCTGTTTGCCGGGCTTGCATTATACGGGGTGGGACTGTCGCATATTCTTCGCCGCGTGCTATTTCCATACATTGATCTGAAGTCGTTCTCAGAGTCAGCCCGGCATGAGCCTACGGGGGCAGGGCTGGTATTTGTCGGCGTCTGCCTAGTGCTGTCCGCTTTCGTCAGCCTGATGGGCAACGTGGTGCACGCTGATGAGTTGCCGTCCAACGCAAAGCTTTATCTGCCAATGCTGAAGGCAGAGCAGCAGGCCTACTGGGCGGATATGTCGCTACCGTCCGCGCTTGGTGCGCAGATCGAGCAGGAGACGTGCGCATCCCTAAAGTCGAAGAGATGCTGGTCGCCGCGCGTGGAGTTGCGCACCAGCCGAGAGCGCGGCGTGGGGCTTGGACAGATCACCAAGACGGCACGGTTCGACGCCCTGAGCGAAGTGGTGGCCAGTAACAGGCAGGCGCTGGCTGGCTGGGGGTGGGAATCAAACCTCTATGATCCGAAATACCAGCTGCGCGCGCTCGTCCTCAAGGACAAGCAGGGCTGGTCAGTAATGCACGGCACGGCGAGCGATAGCGACCGGTTGGCATTCACTTTTGCCAGTTACAACGGCGGTATCGGCGGCGTGATGTCTGATCGCAAAATGTGCCAGGCAATACGCGGCTGTGACTCCGGCCGGTGGTTCGGTAATGTTGAGCACACCAGTCTCAAAGCAAAAAAGGCGGTCTCTGGTTATGGGGTAAGTTTTTTCCAGGTGAACCGTGACTACGTGCGCAATGTAATGGTGGTGCGCCGGGCACGGTATGCGCATTACTTTAGCGAGGTGTAGCGTGAACCTGTTTACTTCGCTTGTGCCATGGCCATATCGGGTGCTTGCCATGGTTTTATTTTCCATTGCGCTGCTCGGTACTGGATGGGTGAAAGGCTCGATGAGTGTGCACGCTGAGTGGGATGCGGCGATCAGCAAGCAGGTCATGCAGGTCGCCCAGGTAAAACAGCATCAAGCTGAGATTACTACGGAAGTAGTGACTAAGTACGTCGATAAAATTAAACTCGTTCACGACCAGGGCGAGACAATCATTAAGGAGGTTCCTCATTATGTCCCATCTGATACTTGTATTCTGCCTGCTGGCTTCCGGTTGCTGCACGACGCTGCCGCCAGTGGTGAGCTACCCGACACCGCCCGAAGCGCTGATGCGCAGCCCGTCACCGCTCAAGACGTTGCCGCTACCATCGCCAGCAACTACCAGCAAAGCCGCGAAATAGCCACGCAGCTGGAGGCGTTGCAAGAGTGGGTTAGGCGGCAGTCGAGCGCGCATTAAAGTCTGCTTGCGATATCCTCTGCAGATGGGTTGTAATAAATTTGTAGCATTCGCAAATCTCTATGCCCAACCATCCGCGCAAGGTCGAGAACCCCAAGCTTACGCGCTAGCATTGTAATCGCGGTATGGCGCAGATCATGGAAGTGCAGCTCCGTAACCAACGCTTTACCTTTTGCCTTGCGGAACAACGCATCTATCTGTGCAGTAGTCACATTAAAAACTGTGGCATGTTCTTTTGGCATTTGCTCAATAATGCGGACAGCTTCGGCGGATAGCGGAACATCGCGGCGGGCTGCTGCTGTTTTACCTGAAGTCTTACAATGCCTATTTTCGAGCAAAACCCTATCCCACGTTAGCCCGGCAATCTCCCCGGCGCGCATCGCCGTTTCAATCGCAAATAAACAGACAGCACCAACACGAGCCGTTATTGTTTCCGGCGCAGATTCCTTGCTGTATCCCATTGCAAAAAGCAGCCGATCAATTTCATCCGGTGTAGCAATCCTGTCTCTTGAATCTGGTGGAGCGGGGCGCTTAACCTCGCTCATTGGGTTTTCATTTAACCACATCCATTCCTTTGCGGCAATGGTACAGGCGCTGCTCAATAGGTTCCATTCGCGCCGCACGCTGGCTGGTGATACCTGAGTAAGCCTGCGGTCGCGCCACGTTGCTATTGCCCGACTATCAAGGTCGCATAGTTTCACATTCACGACAGGATCACGACATGTCAGTGCAATGCGTATTTTTTCCCATCGGGCCCCACGTTTAGTTGGACTAACTTCTTCAGCGTACCGATTCAAAAGGTCTGCAAATGTTTTATCTGGGATTGTGTCCGTCTTCCCTGTTAGAATCGCGCCCTCAGCTTGAGCAGCCCATTGTTGGGCCTCGATTTTTGTGGGGAAAGTTCCTGATTTACGGACTCCATGCATGAATACTTGAGCCTGCCAAGCCGCGCCGCGTTTACGAATTGTTGCCATGTCGTGAATGATGTCGTGAAAATGTCGTGACACAATAACAAATAGAGCCAAAACAATGCAAATAAAGCACAATAAAGCAGACACAAAAAAGCCAGCAATCGTTGTAGATGCTGGCTTTGTTGATGTTTACTACATAATACGTGGTGCCCAGAAGAGGACTCTAGTGCCTTATTAAATCAATATGTTGCAGTCGTTTGTCGTGATTTTGTCGTGTTTACTTAAAAATACCAGCTATTTACGCCGCTTTTCGCGGTCTTCCAATAGGCTTTTGCACTCGATCTTCTAGCCATCTTTCTACGTCAATCATTCGCCATAATACCGTTCTGCTGTTTGGGATAAGCAGTCTTGGTGGTAGTGATTCTGGGCGGCGTGTTACATCAGATGCGATCGATGTTGCCGATCGATGCAATATCTCAGATAGCTCATCGATACGAATCGTTTTAACAGCAGAACTCATCACTCACCACCTTTCGGCGCATCTGGCAGCGGCATCCAGTGCGTTCCCGTAATATCAAATCCATCAAAACTATCATGCTGCCAAATTAATCCGATTTCTTCCGGGTCATCTAAATAAAAAAGCTCATGTTGAACAATATTATGTTTTGAAGCGACGATTACCCTCTGACCGTATTGCGGTAGGCGCTCTTCAGAAGACACCCATCCGATATTCTGGATAGGCACATACGTTGCTTGCTCATCCGGGCGCATAACCTTGAAACTGCCGTTCTGCCCGAAGCGCAGCCAGTTTCCCTGGTGAACGCACAGCAGTGACATTCCTTTTCCGCGCGCCATGATCGTGCCGCGTTCAAGTTCAAAACTGTCATACCCTAGTTCGCGCAGTTCTACGGATACCGCGCTAAGGTTTGTACCATCCCACTGCAACAGCCGGGCTTTGTATGCTCTTTTTTGATGCGTCCAGTTCATGTTTTTCTCCGATAAATTTTTGTTAAGTTCCCGTTAATCGTGTGGCCGCGATACATCAGGATGTTTGAAATCTTTGCGCGCTGGTGGTAGCTGTTTGTCGCCTGACGCAGCAGGCCGTAATAACTGTTGGCAGTTTCAAATAGGTCTTTGGCAGCGATACTATGGATTCGCTTGATCGCTTCATTCACTGTGCGCTTGCGCGTTGTGCGGCACCATGGCCGGATCACCTGCCCGACGAAATCAACACCACGCGAAACTGGTTGCAGGATTGTTTTCGATGGGTTGATCTTGGTCATTTCCAATGCACCCCACGAAGAATGGCCATAAGTGTCGATTGCGCTACGCCAAATTTTTTAGCAAGCGCATGGCTGCCGTGTCCATGTTTTCCCGGGATATAACGCCGGCGAATTTCATCAACCTGAGACTGAGTTAACTTTGCGCGACCGTGGCTTTCACCTTTCGCCCTGATTGCCCTGCCGCGCTCCACGCTATCGGCTGAGTTTTGTTTGTGGGTTCCGGTCTCAAGGTGATCTACATTTATGCAGGATGGGTTATCGCACTTGTGACGGATAACAAGACCAGCGGGTATTTCGCCATGACGAAGTTCGTATGCAAGCCGGTGTGCTGGATAGCCTTTCTTTCCTGCGTATCTGATGCGCCCATATCCGCATGGGTCTTTATCGCCAAACCACACAAGGCAATCACCCTCTCTGCGTGCCTTGCTAGATAATTTGAGCTGAATGGTTAATTTATTGAATGCCATGATTAACCCCTGATTTATCCTTGGCGAGAGAAGATGTGACGGAATCAACTAATGCCTTTGCCATTTCAATCAGATGAGCCGCAGCAAAATCCAATTCACTGGGTTCTGAATTATTCATAAGCACTTCAAAGCTTGATGCAAGGAAACAGCTGGCTTGCTCAAGGGCATCCTGTACCGGCGCACCGGGGACTACCTGAAAAATACTGTGTTCACTATTGATTTTAAAAAACTTTTTTGCGGACGTGACGGTAGACATGGCGAGAATCCTTGTATGGCTGGTTAAGCCGCACTCGGACGCTGTCAAACGAAGGAGGGCGGCGATGCGGGTTGACAGACCGGTACAAGGAACCGGCGCAGCCGAAGCTGCCCCACACCGCCGCCCAAACTGGGTGCGCGTGTTGACGGACGTAAAAATAGCCGCATTGCTGGCGGCTTGTCCGCCTTGTATCCGAGCTGTCAAACTCGACTGACGATGTGCGTCAGTGCGCGCATGGTATGCCCGGATGTTTTGGTTTGTCAACTCAATCCTGAATCCTGAATCCTCAGTCCTGAATTTATTCTGGAGAGCCATGCTGAAAAGCCTAAATTGTTAAATTACTGAATCACTGATGATCTGCGGACGGCACGCGCTCTGAGCTCAACGTCCTTGTGAACGTAGTCCTGGCTGCCATCGTAGAAATACTGAAACCAGGCAAAACCTGAGGCGCTAGCGTGCTGCGTGTTTGACCAGTACCATTCTTTTTTGAACTGATCTGGAAGGTTTTTATACATAAGAGCTTGCTCAACGCGATCAGGCAGATCGCCGCCGATTGACGCGGCCCATTCCATCTGTTTATCCCATGATGCGTCATCGTTATCGCCCGGAAGTAGGATGGCGTGGTGACCGGTTCCGTCGGGTTTGATGATCGCGCCGGCATAGATTTCGCCTTCATTCAGGACTGGTGTTGCAATGGTTTTTTCAGTGTTCATGTTGCCTCCTTGGTTTAGTTACTTTGTAAAAGTGTTTGCTCATGCTGCAGCTCTTTGCGATTGATATTTAGGTAGCGGGCTATTCATGTATAGCGGTTCCAGTTTTGCATCTCGGCGATTCGGGCAGGCCGCGCGGCCTGCATCGGTGATGCTCCAGACAAAATCTTCATTAATTTGAATTAGGCCTTCGGTATTCATTTTGTAAAGCCATCCGCCAGAAGTAGGGAACGCTTCTTTCAGTTGAGCTGAATCCATTTTCCCGGGCCTGAGCAGCAAGAGAATTCTTCCTAGAGTATTTGTCGCGGTAATTTTCATGATTTCCTCCGAACTAAAAACCGCACCAGTCTTGGGTGGGCATACATTGCCGCCAGTATCCCAACCGGACCGCCGCACAAGGTGGCAACAATCTCGCTACCTGACGCGCTAGGCATGGTGCGCCAAAGGTAGATCTGCGCGCCGCCGATTAGGAAGCTGGTCAATGCAGCCAGAACGTAATGATGACCTTGCACGTTGAGCTGTTGCAGCCCCAGCGCGAACACTAGCGAGGCGGTGGATAAAAATAAGGTCAGCTCAGTCATGCTGCTGCGTGCTCGTTGCAGATTGAATTTTTAGAAATCGCGAAATCACCCTTATTGCAGCGATACACGCTGCTTTCATAGGCTGTATCGGGCATGCGAATTATGAATTCATGGTGCTTGCAGGTTGAGCATTTAGGGCGATCAGATATTGTTTGATAATCCATGCGATGCATTAGCTGCTCAGTATGTGTTCCAAATTGGTTGGCTTTCATGCCGCTTTCCTTTCTTGATATTCCATCATCTTGAACCTTTGCATGGATTCATAGAGTTTCATCACGTCCATGTATGGAAGCTGCGCTTCGATCTTATAGATGCCTGCCAGCACGGCGGATTGCTCAAGTTCGCGCATAGACCATTCGCCAGTTGCATCGCCGCGATGGCTGACGTCATTCATTGCGCGCATTGCACCTTCCACCACCGGCATTACTGATTTATCTTTTGGTGGCTGCAAGTGCATAGCGCCCCATACGCAATTGATCGCTTGGCCGATTTTGTCGAATTGGGATTTGTCGAAATACCCCATGCGCGCCCCGGCGATGATGCTGTGCAGGACAATGCCGAATTCGTCACGTAGGCTGGTGACAGGAATGCGGACATTCTTCGGGCGATAGGCTTTATCGCGCTTTGCTTTTGGTTTGCTCATGCCGCAGCACCTTCATCAAGCGCCTCACAAGCATCGAACACGCGCTGAATGATGCTGGCGGCGCGCTGCTGGATCTCAGGCTGTACACCCGGTTCATTTTTCGTCCAGTCCAGTTCGATCGCAGCATCGATTGCAGCTTGGCGCAATGCGGCAATTTTCAGCTCGCGACAATCGCACTGCTGGATATGTACAGGGCAATTCATAGCGTGTGCCTCGCAAGCGCCCAAGAAACGGAGACGCAAAGACCTTGTTTACGGTAATAGCGAAAATGTTTGACGCAGCGTAATGCGCGGATCAATAAGTTATCCTGGTGATATACGCTAGGCTTGCGACGGGGAAGCAAGATAGCGCGGTTCATAAGCACACCTCATTCGGAGCGGTTGATTCTTCTGGGTTGGTGCGCGCGATCATCGCATCAACGCCTAGATTGAATATTTCGTCTAGCGCATCTTCCACATCCGCCGCTGGTGATGCGTTTAAAAACATGCCAATTGCTTTATCTGTAATCACCATTCGATTTGGCTGGATGTTTACGGAATAGGTGGTTTGCATAAGATCCTCGAAATAAATTGATAAAGGACTAAATAACTGATCTGCGGACGGCACGCGCTCTAAGCTCAACGTCCTTGCGAATGAAGTCCTGACCGCCATAGCCGAAAAGCTGACACCAGGCATCATCTGAGCCGCTAGCGTGCTGCGTTCCAGACCAATAAGCCTCTTTCTTGAACTCTTCAGGCATGCATTCAAGCAACAGTGCTTGCTCAACACGATTTGGCAGATCGCCATCAATAGCCTTTGCTCGTTCCATCTGATTAGCCCAGGTGTCGGCATCAAATTCGATAGGCAACAAAATCGTGTGGCATGCTTTCCCGTCTGGGCGGGTGATAGTGCACAAGAATCTTTCGCCAGTAGAAAGTGTTACACCTTCTGGAAGATAGGGTGCTGGTAACTGCTCAAATGCTGCGATCAAGGCTGAAAGCCTGTTTTGCTCGGTCTTGATTTGGTCTAGTGTGATGGTCATGGTGTTCTCCGTTTGGTTGCCTTAATCAGCATCAGGTAGGCGGCTGCTCGTAAAGCAGCGAGGCATGGGCAATCGGCTTTTCTCATGCGGCGCTTTGTCACGTTATCCGCTGCCGACCATGCTGCACTTGCTTCGCCTATCTGATGCTGACTGTTTTTGCAGCGTTATTTAAGTGAGTGCTGCTTTCTGTCCACAAGCTTTCGATTGCGCGTCAAACCATGCTTGACGCGCTTCAAATTCATCGGCATGCTCGAGCAGGATTGCTGACAGTTCACGCGCCTGATCTGCTGTGATATTAATTTGCATATCGAACGGACCGGAGTAAGTCTTAAGTATCGAGACGATCCGTGGCTCCCCGCCATGATCGTGCAGCCAATGCGACACTTCGATACTCACCCCGTACATCAGTCGCTCATCATCCAGCTTGACTGATCGGGTGTGATGTTTTTTGGTTTGAAATCCCATGATCTTCTCCCTTGTGGTTTCTCCCGGATTTTCCGTGTTGGCCCCGATATGGGAGGACTACGGCTCGCGTCGCCTTGGCAGCGCATCTCCGCTGGGTTGCGGTATGGGTGTATTAAACACTTTTGTGTTTAATATGTCAACACTAAGGTGTAATTTGTGGCAAAATAAAAACCGTCAGGGCGTCTGACGGTTAATAAGGGGGTAAAAAATGATTGATTGCAAATTGGTTTACGGGCCGCAGGGATGTGGAAAGACAAGGAATAGCGATGCGCTGATGCGTAAGCTAGACTGTACCAGGGCGGTAGATATTGATGATGCGGGGGATTTGCGGATGTTAAGCAGCGATGTGCTGGTACTGACCAACGATCCGGAGATCGTCGGTGCGTTAAATTACTTTGACGTTATGGCTGAGGGCTAATCGTCAGCTTTGCGAGGATAGCGAGTCGCTTCATATAGGAAGTCATATTTTCCGTATTAACAATGGGGTTTGTACCATCGTTATATAGATATATACACTCGGTATCTTCGCTACCTTCCCAAGAGAGTTTTTTTATTATCGCTGAAGTCAATCCTTCAATATTAACCAGGATCGGATAATCTCCGTAATTGATATGACTAGTCGTATTAAATCCTATTGGCTTATAGCGACGATTAAGGATCGCATAACGACCATCTATTTGTTTTTTAATGCAATAAGGAAGAAATGTTGCACGGAAATCATTCATATATTTCTTTCGCAGTAAAATTTAAACAAAATTTATTAGAGCAGATAACCAGTATACGTATATCTTGTCTAACGCATTTTTTAAGGAGAGATAACAATATCTTTAGAATCTCCATTTGAAACTGTTACTCGCTGCATAATCCAACCGCCTTGCTTGACGTAAGTATCTGATCCCCATACGATTTGAGTTACAATAAAAAAAGATCCATCAGAAATACCATCAAACTTAAAAAATCCCTGAGCGTCACAAACTGTTTTTCGCTGGTAGGTTATATAACCTGAATCTGTATTATTAAACTTTACTGTAGCCGATCCAAATGCAGGATAGTATCCGCGAATATCAGAATTATAAATTGCAAGCATTCTTTCACGCGAATATTCAGTATCTGGAATCAGGCCAACCGGTATTCCTGCGCACGTTACAACTCCGCCTCCTTGCTGTCGAATTAAAGCGCTTCCTTTAATAGTATTTGATCCTTTTTCAAGTAGTTTAGATGTTAAATCTTGGTTAAATGTAGATTTCAAATCAACAATTTTTGGTATTGCGCACCCTGTGATAATTAATGGAATAATGAATGCCAGTATAAATCTCAAAACAAACCTCCTAAAAATCGAATTTCATCTGAAATTGCAATTGAATTACGTTATTTGGTACCGTTTTGTATATATTCGGCTGGTTCAGCAAACGAATTCCCTATTCGAAACCATTTTGCCCGATTTTCTGGGGATAGCTGATTAATAATATTTTCGCATGATTTAATATCTTTATGAGTAAGCATGTCGCCATCCTCTTCAGAAAGCCAATCAGTTCGAACACCGCACGCTTTTGCAAGACGGGACGCAAATCCAGTAGTTAACGCTTCATCCCGCTCAATTCTAGATACTGCAGATTGTCTAATCCCGACCGCATCCGCCAGTTCTGTTTGAGAGATCCCTGCGTATTCACGCGCTATTTTAAGTCGCTGTCCAAGTGTGTAGTTCATTTTTGAGAAAATACTATGGTATTTATCAATTAGCAAAACACCTTTGTGTTGACCAAATAAACACTGTGATGTTATTATTTCTTCCATGGAAAATCCTTTACAAAAATCCGTAGAAATAACCGGCGGGCAAACAAGTTTGGCAAAGCTAATTGGAGTTAGACAATCTCACGTCTGGAACTGGTTAAATCGCTCAAATGGGGTTGTTCCTGCCGAATACTGTATAAAAATTGAGAAAGCTACCAATAGCGCTGTAACACGACATCAGTTACGTCCTGATGTATTCGGCGCATCGCCGTGCAGTGAGTCCAATCAAATAAAGGAGGCCGCGTGAGCGCGCCTCGATTATCTTCGTGCTACTCCCTGAGCGAAGCCCGCGCAGCCTCTGTGCGGTTAATGCCATCCAGTTTTTATTGGGTGGCATTTTTTTATTCTGGATTGAGCGCATTGCGTTCTCCAAGCACCACTCGTTCTACCTTGCCCATCGCAGTGCGCTGGATCGCGCAGGCATCTGTATCCACATTCGGTTCAGTAACCCGCTTCACGATCTCGCAGCGTGCCAGGTATTCACTGCGTACATCTAATCCGCTTTGCCTGATGACCGCCGCCAGCATCTGCATCAGCGCGATGTTGTCGGCTTGCAGGGCATTGATCCGGTCAATGAGTTCAGTAGTTTTCATGCGTCAACAATGCGCCGCTAAGAGCGCACTTTCAACGTCAATATAAAGGGAGTAATGCCATGTCTACACTCGATACACTGTACCTATCCGCGCATGAATACCCAGGCGCTATACGCGCCCTGGCTGCACGGATGCAGGTTAATCCTTCTGTACTCACCCATAAGCTTAACCCAAACGATACGGCTAATCACCTAACAGTGCGGGACATGGAATCAATCATGACACTGACCGGAGACTATCGGGCACTGCATACACTGTGCATGGATCACGGCCACATGGCGCTACCACTTCCAGAGGCGGCCGACCAAGACATCACCGCTGCAATCGTCAAGACTTGTGAGGAGTTCGCGGACTACCTAAAGAGTGTGACCAACTCACTGGCTGATGGCAAGGTAACAGCCATCGAACTGAAAGGAATACAGAAGGAGCTGGCCGAAATGGTCGCACAGTCCGGCAGGCTGGAGGCTATCCTTTCCGCAATGCAATCGCGGGGAGCGCAGCTATGAGCACCCATAACCCCATCCCCCTTCAGGTTAGCAAGCGCAGTACAGCGTCACAGTTGCGCGCTCTTGCAACTATGCAACGCAACATCCAACAGCATCCGCGCTCAAGGTACTCCCTGGCATTTCCCACTGCGGGTAATCCGAGCCCCGATGTTGCGCTAGGCTGTGGAGTTTCAAACTTAGTCAACTCGATCGCCCGCTGAGCTCGCCATGATCACGGTAAAAATTGAGGGGATGGAAGAGTTGAAAAGTCGCCTAAGCAATATCGGGCGCGATCAACTTCCTTTCGCTACGGCGATGGCTATCACGAAAACAGCAAAGTCTGTCGAGGCGCGCTTACAGTCCGATATGGCTGGAGCGTTCAGTTCACCAAGCCCTTACGTCAAGCGTGCGACTTTTACGCAGATTGCAAACAAACGCGATCTGACTGCAACGGTCGGCCTAAAAGACATGACGCCTGCCGGTGGAACGGCACCATCGCTGCTGCTTAAAGAGCATTTTACCGGGGGAGTTCGCGGCCACAAGCCGTTTGAAAAAGCCATCGAGAATATCGGTGGGCTACCTCACGGTTATCGTGCTATCCCAGGTGCTGGAATCAAGCTGGATGCATATGGTAATCCAAACCGTAAAGAGATAAGCGAGATGCTGGGGGCATTGCGCGCCAAGATGCAGGTTTACAAGGGGCGCGGAAAGCGTCTGATGCTGATCGGCTACTTCATCGTTCCAATCGGCGCGCAAACTAAATTGCATCCGGGCATTTATAAGCGATTCGCTCGACAATCTATCAAGCCGTTGTTTATTTTTGTCCAGTCCGCTGCCTATAAAAAAGTGATTAACTTCGAGCGCAGCGCAAATGAGGTTGTTTCCAGTGAATTCCAACCTAACTTTGATGCAGCGTTTAGCTTTGCGATGAGTACCAATACAATGGGCTTCGCAAAATGACTACCTGGACAAACTACGACGAAGTGCTTCAGCAGCTGCGCGACTTCGGGCTGATCGTCAGCGGGATTGATACCGGAAAGATGAAGCGCTGCAAGGTCGAAGGTGATCGTGAACAGCGCGGCTGGTACATGCTGCACGAGCTGCGCCTCGATGAGGGCGATACAGTTCTGGTCGGCAGCTATGGAATTTGGCGCGGCAACGAGAACAACGCGCAGAAAATCGATCTTACCGCCCGCAAACTTTCAGACGATCAGCGCGCCGCACTGAAAAAACGCTGGGCGGACGATAAAAAACGCTGTGATGCAGAGCGCAAGCGCGAAGCCGACAAGGCTGCTGCGCGTGCCAAGCAGGTCTGGGACAAGCTGGCCACAGCCGGATCATGCCAATATCTTGAAGCCAAGGGCGTGCAAGCACACGGCCTGCGATTTTCAGACACGAATTGTGCTTATATTCCGATGCTGGATGTGAACGGCGGGATGCATGGTCTGCAAATCCTGCTGCCGAAAGGTCACTCTCGCATTGCCAAGACGCAACGTAATAAGGATTTCTGGCCTGCCGGACTGGTGAAGAAGGGGCATTTCTTCCAGATCGGTGTGATCCGCGACATCGTACTTGTCGCAGAAGGTTATGCCACCGCTGCCAGCCTGCACGAGGCTACGCAGTTGCCGGTGATTATCGCTTTTGATGCCGGGAACATCGTACCCGTCTGTGAGCTGATCAAAAAACGCCATAAAACAGCGAAAATCCTGATCTGCGCAGACGATGATTTCAAATCTGAAGGTAATCCCGGCATGGCTGCCGCCTCTTCCGCCGCACTGCTGGTCCATGGCGCTGTGATCGCACCTATATTTACCATCGAGCGAGATGTCGGCAAGAAGGGATTGACCGATTTTAACGACTTGCACCTGGGAGAAGGCCTCCACACGGTTCGCTCCCAGATCGAAGCGCGTCTCGATGAGTTGAAGTGGGTCGCCGTTGCTCAGCCGCGCGCGGGCGTTAAACCACAGGGGGGCGGGGAAATTGAAGCAATGGCCTCGTTACTTACTGTAGATGAGGCGGCCGCGCGGTTCTGGGGAACGTATGGGTTGGGCGGGAAGGTATTATTTGATGCAGTTGAATGTCGCCTGGTGCACCGCGATGATGTGATGAACTTGTTACCCGATCGCACTTGGGGTGACCTAAAGCGGCATCCTGACTGGCGCGTTGCGCGTGATACTGAAATCGGGTTTGATCCAACTGAAGCGGACAAACAAATCCGCTGCAATCTGTTTTCCGGCTGGCCGACTGTGCCTAAGCAAGGTCGCTGCGACGTGCTGCTGTCTCTTCTGGAATACCTCTGCTCGAACGATAGCAATGGCCATGATGTATATCAGTGGGTGTTGAAGTGGCTTGCCTACCCATTGCAGCACCGTGGCGCGAAGATGCATAGCGCCATTGTCGTGCATGGCCGGCAGGGCACTGGAAAGAGTCGGTTCTTTGAGGCATATGCCGAAATATTCGGAGAATATGCTCGCGTGCTGGGGCAGGAAGCGCTGGAAGATAAATTCAATTCTGATTGGTCTGAGAAAAAACTGTTCATTCTCGCGGATGAGGTTCTGGCCAGAACAGATATGTATCACATCAAAAACCGCCTGAAGGGATTCATTACCGGCGGCACGATCCGCGTCAACCCGAAGGGGGTGGCTGCGCACAACGAAAAAAACCAGATGAACATCGTGTTCCTGTCAAATGAGCGTCATCCGCTAGTGCTGGAAAACGATGACCGGCGCCATTGTGTGATCTGGGTACCGCCAAAGCTGGATGAAGAATTTTTCACGGCTATCAACGAAGAAATCGACAACGGGGGCGTGGCAGCTCTGCATCACTACCTGCTCAATCTTGACCTGGGCGACTTTAAGCCTTGGACCAAGCCGCCGATGACTCAGGCCAAGGCGGAACTGATCGAGTTAAGTCTATCCAGTGAAGAGCGGTTTGTCGGCGAATGGATGCGCGGGGATATCGAAGGCGTGAATGGGGAGGTGCTGCCATTCTGCCCGTGCCTGGGATCACACCTGTACCGAGACTATGAGCGCTGGTGCGAGCGCACCGGTGAGCGCAAGCGGGCTATCAAGGATCTGATCAGCCTGTGCGGCAAGATGAATGGCTGGTCTGCCGGGGTGTCCAGCCCGACCTGGACAACACTGGTGGATAAGGCGGTAAAAAATCGCAAGATGATCGTGCCTAGCGAGGCCGATCTGCAATCCAGCCTGAAAATCAGCAAGAGTCAGGTGCAACAGCGCATCCAGCGCGACCGATTCGACAGTAAAGCGCATTGGTTAACAGCATGTTTTTTCGAATATGGCAATGCAAGTGGGGCTTTAGTATGAAAAACCACGCCAACCACGGCAGCAACCACGCCACAAACCACGCCACAAACACCGCCATTATTGGGAAACCACGCCAACCACGCATGAACTGCCTCACGTATATGCGCGATGCGTTCGCACGATGCTTGCAGATAAATAAATATTCTCTTATATGCGTTATTGGCGTGGTTAGCGTGGTTGACGTGGTTTTATTAAATAATCAAAGAGTTATAAAAAAATCAGGCGTGGTTTATGGCGTGGTTTGTTTTTCTTCTGGCGTGGTTTTTAAAAATTAAGGTTAAATAATGAAAGTTCAGGAAAAAATCGAGATGTTAAGTTGTGCCGCTCTGGTACCTTATGCCAAAAATAGCCGCACGCACAGCAAAGAGCAGATTGCCCAGATTGCACGCAGCATCAAGGAGTTTGGATTTACAAATCCAGTGCTGATCGATGGGCAGGGCGGAATCGTTGCCGGTCACGGGCGCGTTATGGCGGCTCAAAGCCTTGGGATGGCGTCCGTACCTTGTCTGCGGGTAGATTGGCTCACAGACGCCCAGAAGCGCGCCTACATCATTGCTGATAACCAGCTTGCCCTGCAGTCCGGATGGGATAACGATATTTTGTCGACTGAAATTAAAGAGTTACAGCAAGACGGTTTTGCGCTGGATCTTCTCGGATTCAGCAATGAAGACCTGGATGACCTACTTGGCGATGCCGTGCTTGATCCTAAAAAAGACCCAGAATCCTGCCCGCCCGTGGTAGTTGAGCCAGTTAGCGGGCTTGGCGATATCTGGCTGCTTGGTCAGCACCGCGTGATATGTGGCGACTGCACCACACAGACCGCATTGGATGCATTGATGTCCGGAGAAATGGCCGACGTATGTTGGACTGACCCGCCATACAACGTAGCCTACGAAACAACTGCAGGAAAGATTGATAACGACGACATGGACGATGCCAGTTTTGCCAAATTCCTCGGCGATTTTTACCGCACTGCCTATTCCGCTATGAAGTCAGGCGCAGCTATCTACGTCGCGCACGCTGAGACCGAGCGCTCAAACTTCACTCGCGAGATGCTGAACAACGGTTTCAAGCTTTCCGGCGTAGTGATTTGGCGCAAGAACACACTGGTGCTTGGACGTTCTGATTACCAGTGGATACATGAACCTATTCTGTACGGATGGAAGAAGGGCGGCGCACACCGCTGGTTCGGCGGTCGAAAAAAGACCACCGTTGAGCAGATGGGGGACGGCTCACCGTTTGTAAAGCGCGCCGATGGGAAATGGGAATTACACTTGGGGGGGGGGATCTTCGTAGTAGACGGAAAGGCGGAAATAGAGGAATTACTGACCTCGGTGATCGTCGAAAACAAACCACAAAGAAACGATGTACATCCAACTATGAAACCGGTTGCACTAATCGAGCGCCAGTTACGCAACAGTGCGCAGAGCGGGGACATCGTGCTGGATACGTTTGGAGGGTCGGGAAGTACGCTAATGGCTGCGGAGCGTCTCGGAATGAAGGCTCGATTATCGGAACTATCACCTCAATATGTAGATGTGATCGTTCGACGGTGGCAGGACTATACCGGGCAACGAGCATATCACGCAGCAACAGGCCAACCTTTCCCGACTTCAAAGTGATTTGTAAATGACCACCGCTACCCAATCTGAATTTTCCGCCCTGATCGGCAAGGATAAATCCTACGTCACCCGGCTCAAGCAGGCCGGGCGGCTGGTGCTAACAGCGGACGGCAAGGTTGATATCGAGAAAAGTCGGGCGCTGATCGCGTCTACCGCCGACCCAAGCCGCAACGCTGCAGTGGAAGCGCGCATAAACGAGACTATGCGCGGAGAAAGCGCGTCGCGCTCGACAGGATCCGGGCAAACTTCTCAGCAGGAAAATATTGGCAATAGCTATCAGACCGCGAAGGCCATTAATGAAAAATATAAGGCGCTCACAGCCAAATTGGAATATGAGCGCGCATCTGAAAAGTTGGTAGAGGCTGAAGCTGTTCGCTTATTCGCCGCCGATCTTGGCGCAACCTTTCGCGGAGCACTGGAAATACTTCCCGATCGCATCGCCGCCGAACTGGTTCCATTGTCAGATATAGATGCAATCCGTGCCGTTCTGGTCGAAGCATTTGAGCAGGTGCTACTCGACCTCTCACAAAAGATTGAAAAAGGGTTGATATGAACCTGTCTGCCCGCGATCTAATGTCCTCTTCCTGCGCCCGCAATCTACGCCCGCGCGAACGCCTGACGGTATCGCAGTGGGCTGATAAGCACCGCATCCTATCAAGCAAGCAGGCAGGTGAGACAGGGCGCTGGAGGACTTCGCGCAATCCAATGCTGCGCGAGATTATGGATTGCCTCTCGGTACATTCCCCAGTGCGGGAAATCTCGGTGATGAAGTCCTCGCAGGTTGGTGTTACCGAAATGTCGGTTAACTGGATCGGCTACATCATTGAGCATGCACACTACCCGGCAATGGTACTGATGCCGACGCTAGAGTCACGCGATACCTGGAAGGCACAAAAACTTAATCCGCTGCTGACTGATACACAATGCGTGAAAGATATTTTGGGCGGTATCCGTTCACGCGATGCGGCGAACAGCAAGGACATGATCGACTATCCGGGCGGAATTCTGTTTCTAGCTGGAGGAAATTCTCCCAATAGTTATGCCCAAAAGTCAGTCAGATTTTTGATGCTGGATGATCTTGATCGATTTCCATCTGCTGTTGGTGAGGAGGGAGACCCTGTCGAGCTGGCGCGCTCCCGTGTTAAATCATTCCCGCGTTACAAGATCCTACTGGCCAGCACGCCAACACTGAAGGGCGCTTCCTTGATAGAGCGAGAGTTTGAGTCGGGAGACATGCGCCGATATCACGTTGAGTGCCCGCATTGCGGAGAACGCATGGTGATACGCTGGAGCAATATCAAGGCGAATGCCACACTTACTGAAGCCTGGTATCAGTGCGAGGCTAACGGATGCTGTATCGAGGAACATCACAAGCCCGCAATGCTGGCTGGCGGTATATGGATACCTGAAAATCCAGAAGTGAAAAATCGCCGCAGTTACCATATCAGTGCATTGTATGCGCCGATCGGACTCGGACCCTCCTGGCTGGATTTGATGATCCAGTTTAAGCGCATCCACAAAGACCCATTACAACTAAAGACGTTTATCAATTCAAATCTTGGTGAGTCATGGGAAGACCAGACGGAAAAACTAAAATCCAACGACCTAGCCAAACGTACGGGTGGCTATACATCTGGAATCATCCCGCCGGGATGCCTTGCCATCACTATGGGTATCGATACACAAGATAAATGGATCGAATACACACGGCTTGGATGGGGGGCGGAAGGCCGCCACTGGATCATTGATCAAGGGCAGATCGTCGGCGATACCGTTAGCCCGACAGTATGGAATGAGCTGGAAGCTGAAATCCATAAACCAATGGTTAACAGCTATGGAAAATCAATGAAACTCGTTGCCGCTGGAATTGACTCTCGCGGGCACAGGACTGAGCAAGTCAAAGATTTTGTAATGCGCACCACACTAAAGATACGCGTCTATTCAGTACAGGGCAGTACAACCAGAATCGGGCGTGCTATCGCGCAGTCCGGAAGCTATCCAAATAAAACTGCAAACAATAAAGTGATACGTCAGGGATATTGCGTATGGAATGTCGGTACCGAACATTGCAAAGACTTTATATTTTCAAATCTGGCTGCTGATGGTGAGCGTAGCGATGCTGAACGCGTGTTCAATTTTCCGGAAGGGCTAGAAGAGACCTATTACGATGGTGTGCTGTCGGAAACCTATGATCCAGAGAAAAAGCGCTATGTACAACGCCTGGGCGCGCGTTACAAGCGTAATGAGCCGCTTGATACGCTGGTGTATGGATGGGCTATTGGCCATCACCGCGACATTAACATTGGACGGGGACGCACCGGACGGCCTGACCCGAAATACTGGGCGCGGTTAGCGGTGATGCTGGAACCTGCCGATCAGGTAAAGCAAGCAGCTGAAGATTTGCGTAAAACGATTGAGGTGCAACCAATGACAGTGGTAACGCCTGTTGCATCGGCAAAAAAACCGCGCAGTAACTTTGCAACAAATGACTGGTCAAAAAGAGGTTTCAAATGAAATATGGCGACGACCTGATTAAATTTATGATTAAAACGATGCAGCATGCATTGGGTGAAAATTTATTTACTGAAAATCTTGCAGAGCAGGTTGAAACGCAGATACGGCAAGAATATGGCGGGCAAGCGGTATATGTGGCGAAAACAGATAGCGATGTTCGTCGCGAATCGATCATCAAAGAATTTAACGGTCGAAATCGTCGCGAAATCTGCGCAAAATTTGGCATCGGCAAGGCGCATTTTTACCGCATTTTGAAAGGCGGGTGATGAGTAAGCCGCTGCGCGACTCAATGGCAGGAGTCGCCGCGTTCATCGACGAATGTCGAGCAGTCTTTGGCGCTGAAATCATCAATGAGCAGATCCGCAAGGGGATGCATGGCTCACCAACATTTTATGCTTGCGAAAATGGTATTGAGGTTGGAACAAAAATGCCAGAGGCAAAGAAATTCATCACAGCAGACAAGATGTCGATCCAACCAGGCGTTAACTTTTCTGGAACGAAAGGCCAAAAACGAAAAAAATAGTCTCATTTTCAACTGTAAATGAGACTCCATTGCGAATAAATTCGGTGAACTTGCAATTAAAGGATTCGCCGAATGAGCACCGCAACTGAAATGCTAGCCAAGTATCTGACTGCTGAATCTGCCTTATTAGAGGGTAAAGAAGTCCGCTTTGGAGATCGCATGCTGAAGATGGAAGATCTGGGAGCGATCCGTTCAGGCCGTCTTGAGTGGGAACGTCGCGCATCTGTAGAGTCTGCAAAAGCCAATCGCGCAGCAGGAATTGGCGGGCTATCCGTATCAGTCGCAAGTTTCAACAATGCACCAATCAATAATCGAAATTCTTTCGGGCGAAACTGATATGCCTAAGCACATCACTCTGAACCCATTCGATAAACTCGTTTCATACTTCAACCCATCCGCCGGACTAAAGCGTTTAGGGGCGCGCCGCGTGCTCAATCAGTACGAAGCAGCGCAACCATCGCGCTTGCGAAAATTTGCCAAAGACCAGCGATCACCTGATCTGCAAGTCCGTCAGGGCGCAGTTTCATTGCGCATACTAGCCCGCAACCTGGAGCAGAACCATGATATTGCGCGCGGCGCACTGCGTACGCTGGTAAATAATGTCGTCGGGCCAAATGGTATCGGGGTTGAGCCGCAGCCGCGTCGAAAAGATGGCAGCATCAATGACGAGTACGCCAAGGCGCTACGCGATGCATGGCGTGACTGGTGTTTATGCCCGGAGGTGACGCAGCGACATCACTGGTCAAAAGTACAGCGCATGATGGCGAAAAGCTGGCTGCGCGATGGCGAGGTATTTAGCCAGTCACTGACCGGGCCAGTGCAGTTTCTTGATCATGGTTCACGCGTACCATTTTCGATTGAGATGTTTGAAGCAGATATGATCCCAATGGGTTACGACGATTTGGGAAAAAATATCAGCCAGGGAATTCAACGTAATACCTGGGGAAAACCGACCGGATACTACGTCTGGAAATCCTTCCCGAATGATCGCGTTTCGCTTACCCAGACCAATGACTTAAAGCTGATCGATGCATCTCGCATGTTGCAGCTCGCTTCAATTGATCGCATCGGTCAAATGCGTGGAGTATCTGAGTTTGCCAGCGTGATTACCCGGCTGGAGGATATCAAGGACTATGAGGAATCTGAGCGTATCGCCGCAAAAATTGCCGCATCACTGACCGCATATATTAAAAAAGGATCTCCTGATTTATATGATGCAGGGAGTTCCGCTGAGCGCGACGCTAACGGGAATGTTTTGCCGCGTGAACTATCCATGTCGGCAGGAACCATCATTGACAATCTCGGAATCGGTGAAGAGATCGGCATGATCGATTCCAATCGCCCCAATCCAAACGTCATTACCTTTCGACAAGGCCAGTTGCGTGCTGTTGCTGCTGGTCTGGGCGGCAGTTATTCCAGTATCGCACGTGACTACAACGGCACTTATTCCGCACAACGTCAGGAATTAGTCGAGCAGTGGATACATTACGCCGTACTGACTGATGAGTTCGTCGGCCAGTTTGTTCAGCCAGTCTGGAAACAGTTTGTATTGGCAGCGCACCTGTCCGGCACAGTTCGAATGCCCGCTGATCTCGAAAAATTCAGTGAGGATGATGCGCTATTTGTCGCGCAATCCATGCCGTGGATCGATCCGCTCAGAGAAGCAAACGCCTGGCATCGACTGGTTCAAGATGGATTCGCTTCAGAGGTAGAAGTGATGCGTAAGCGTGGCGCAAATCCACGCGATGTATTGGAACAGATCGCCGCATTCCGTAAAGAAGCGAAAGATAAAAAGCTGGTATTCGGTTCTGATTTAGCAAACGAGAAAGCCGTTGCGGCACAAACCGCGCCACCTGATAAATAAAAATAGTCTCATTTTCAACTGTAAATGAGACTCCAGCACAAGCAAACTGCATTACCGACTTAGGAGCAACACAATGCCACAAGCAAATTTACAAAAATGGTACAGCATTCGCGCCCGCGCTGCCGCACAGGGCGTGAAATCGGCTGAAGTGCTTATTTATGGTGATATCGGTGAGAGCTGGTACGGTGATTCCGTTGTTGCCAGCGATTTTGTACGCGAAATCGCTGCACTCGATGTCGACCAGATCACTATCCGGATTAACTCATTCGGCGGATCAGTCTCCGATGGTATCGCCATCTACAACAGCATCAAGCGTCACAAGGCCGCAACTACTGTTGTCATTGATGGTATCGCTGCCAGCATCGCCAGCCTGATTGCTATGGCCGGCGATACAGTTGAGATGGCTGAAAACGCACTGATGATGATTCATGCGCCATGGGGTTGTGCTTCAGGAAATAGCGCCGATTTGCGCGAATTTGCCGACATGCTTGATACCTGGGCGCAAGCAATGTCTACCAGCTATGCCGCAAAAAGCGGGCAGACAAATGAAGCTATGCTAGCACTGGTAACCGATGGTGAAGATCATTGGTACACCGCAGATCAGGCGCTTTCTGAAAATTTTGTTACATCCGTTATTCAGGCCATGCCTATGGCCGCCAGTTTTTATCGCGCTGCTTTGGCTGCGCGGTTCAAGTCGCCGGGTATTTCCGGCAAAGTAATCGCGGCAGCCGCCGCACCAACCTCCAAGGAGACCGTTATGCCCGGAGCAAATCAACCGGCGGCAGCTGTACAAATTGCCGCCGCAACCGATGAACAAATTAAAGCAGCTGCAAATGCCGCGCTGATTGCCGATGCAGCTCGCCGCACGGAAATCAAAGCTACTTTCGCAAAATTTAACACCATCGCCGGTATCGGTGAAGTGCAATCCGCTTGCGAAAATGATATCAACTGCTCAGTTGATAATGCAAACGCTAAGCTTTTGGCGCATATTGCAAAAGACTCGTCACCTGTTGCAGGTGCTCATATCGTAATGCTTGATGATTCTCGCACTCAATTCCGCGCGGGTGCGATGAGCGCAGTTTTGGCGCGCGCCGGTCTGCAAAAAGATGATCGCGCTAATCAGTACCGTGGTTATTCCATGATGGACATCGCTCGCGAGTGCCTCGCGCAAGAGCGTATCGATGTTCGCGGCAAGAGCAAAATGGATGTTGTCGCCGCCGCATTTACTTCCACCAGCGATTTCCCGCTGCTGCTTTCCAATGTGGCTGAAAAGGCCATGCTGAAAGGCTATGAAGAAGCAGATGAAACATTCCAAAAATGGACGTCAATCGGCACGCTTGGCGACTTCAAGCCGGGCAAGCGCCTCGATCTGAATTCCTTCCCTGCGCTTGATAAAGTGGCAGAAGGTGCGGAATACAAGTATGCACAGGTGGGCGAGCGCGGCGAAACCGTCCAGCTCGCCACCTACGGCAAGCTGTTCTCGCTGACCCGCCAGACCATCATCAACGATGATCTGGATGCATTCAGCAAGATTCCGATGCGTATGGGCCGCGCTGCAATCCGCACTATTGGCGATTTGGTTTACGCCATCTTGACAGGAAATCCTGCCATGTCTGATGGCGTAGCGCTGTTCCATGCCAACCATAGCAACCTGATCGGTACCGGTACAGTATTGAGCACCGCATCCACCGATGCGCTGCGTGTTGCAATGGCTAAACAAACTGCTGGCGGCGGTCCGTTGAATATTCGCCTTGCCTACCTGTTAACCCCGGTCGCACTGGAAGGCGCCGCACGCGTGGTTTCTAATTCCGAGTTTGAAGTTGGCGCTACTTCAACTACAAAAAATAACACCACGCCAAATTCTATGCGCGGGATGTTTGAAGTCATTTCCGATGCACGCCTGGATACCGCATCCTCCACGGCATGGTATGGCGCAGCAAATTCCAGCGTGACTGACACCATCGAAGTCAGCTACCTGGATGGCAATCAAACACCAACACTGGAACAGCAGGGCGGATGGGAAGTGGATGGCGTGGACTTCAAAGTGCGAATGGATGCTGGTGTTGCGGCACTCGACTACCGCACCCTGCAGAAAAACCCTGGCGCATAACTTATAGGGGCGCACTTAGTGCGCCCTCCATGAATTAGGAGAAAAAAGTATGAAAAATTACATTCAAGAGGGTGATGTTCTGACCTTAACCCCGACAGCAGCAGTTGCCGCTGGAACCGGATATCTGTTTGGCGCGGCACTATTTGCAGTAGCAATTGCAGATGTTGCAGCCAATACAGCCGGCGCATTTGCAGCTGAAGGTGTGATTGATATTGCTAAAACATCTGCGCTCGCGATCACCACCGGTGACCGTCTGTTTTGGGATGCAACTAACAAGTGCGTCAATAAGACCGCTACAGCGCAGCAGTGCGTTGGTATCGCAGTAGCAGATGCCGTCAATCCGTCTGCAACGGTCCGCATGCTGCTCGAATCAAGCGTTCCAGCTGCAACTTAAGCCATGAGCTTCGCCGCCATCCAGCAACGCGTTAACGCTGCCGTGGCGGCAAAGCTCATGACAGATGCGGCCACGCTGAATGGCATCGCAATTCTCGGCAGATTTACCAGTGCAGCCGCTACAGTTTTATTGATGATGGATGGAAATGACCCGATATATACCTGCCTATCGTCGGTGATCACAGAAGATCCGCGCGGGAAGTTGCTGGAGATAAACGGGGTAGGTTATGCGGTTCGTCGGGCAACACCAGATGGATCTGGAATGACAGCACTGGTTCTTGAACAATTAAACGATGTCTTATACGCCGCTGCTATTTTGAAATTAAAGCCGATATCGCTATGAGCTCGAAATCTTTACAAATCGCAGATGCAGTTATTGCTTTACTGACACTCCCAGCTTTGACTGGAATTGGAGTTGGCGGCGTAACGATAGACCCGGATTACCACTATACCACCACCGATCTACCGGCCATTGCTGTACATCCTGGTGATGAATCTGTATCAGATAGTGTAATCGGTGTGACTGATCGAGGACTGACAGTAACAGTTCGAGTTTTAAGTAGTGGAAGCGACGCGTTTTATACGGGTGACGCACTAATGACTCAGTCGTATAGCCGAATCATGAGTGATTTAACGCTAGGTAGCCTGGCAATGGATATTCGTCCGCAAGGCATTAAACGAACTCGAGACGTGCTGGAATTCCCGATCATCGTGCATGAAATTGATTATTTAATCGAATATCGAACAACAGCCACCAGTCTGGAGTTTTAAATGGAAATGATAGATCAGACATCCGAACCCGTAATTGAGATTCCAGCAGAAACACCACCACAGGGTGGCAGCTACATTGCTCAACCTGACGGCACACTGATGCTGATTGAGCGTACCAAACAACAAAACGAGGAATAAATCATGCCACGCTTTCTGCGCAATAGTGCCATTTTGGCAAAAATCGAAACGACTTATGGGGTTGATGCCGCGCCTTCCGGCGCTGCAAACGCGATGCTTGTCAGCAATCTGACAGTAAACCCGCTTAATGCACAAAATGTAGATCGCGCCTTGATGCGCGGATTTATGGGTGGCGCAGAGCAGCTGGTTGGAAATGCCTTCCTGGATATTAGTTTTGATGTCGAACTGGCCGGATCTGGCGCGGCAGGTACGGCACCAGCTTATGGCTCACTATTACGATCAGCGGGAATGGCTGAAGTTGTAACGGCATCCAGCCGGGTCGAATACACACCGATTTCAGCGCAATTCGAGTCATCGACAATTTACTATTATGACGATGGCGTTTTGCACAAGTTGCTTGGGGCGCGTGGCACATTCAGCATGGATATGACACAAGGCAATCGCCCGGTAATGAAATACAAATTCACCGGACTCGATGGCGGAATCAGCGCTGCTGCAAATCCCGCATTGACACTGACCGGATTCAAGCCTCCTTTGGTGATTACCGATCCAAATACCGCCGATGTATTATTTGGCTGCACTTACGCGGCGGGAGCGCTATCGGCCGGGACATCTTATCCAAGCCAAGGCTTGACGCTTGATCTGGGAAATACCGTTCATTACACCCCTTTGCTGGGCGGGCAATCGGTCGATATTACCGACCGCGTAACCGTTGGAACAATCTCCACCGAACTGACTGCTGCGCAGGAAGTTGCAATGATGGCCTCAGTGAAAAGCAACACGCTGCAAAGCATTGGTCTGGTACATGGCAACACAGCTGGCGCAAAGGTGCTGGTATTCGCGCCCGCCGTGCAAATGATCAATCCGAAGAAGGGAAATCTGAATGGTCGTCGCCTTAACGATTTCGACCTACGTCTGACACCGTTAGCCAGCAATGACGAACTCAGAATCGTGGTGATGTAATGTTAAAAATCAACCCAAACCCAACTTTTAGCGCCACGGTGCAGATCAGCGTCCCGGGCAGCGAAAAGACAATCCCAGTCAAGATAGTGTTCCGTCACCGCACTATGAAGCAAATCACCGCTTGGTTTAAGTTACAGGAAAAGCGCGACTCTGCGGAAGCGCTGGAAGAGCTGATCGATTCCTGGTCTGGCATCGAAGATGATAAAGGTAATGAAATCGACTTCAGCCGTGAAGCGCTATCCACTTTGCTGGAAAACTATCAGCCTGCCACCAACGAGATCATTCGTGGCTATATGTATGAGTTGGCTCAGAGCAAAGTAAAAAACTAGAACGCGTCGCTTGTGCGCTGGTATCAGGCGATACAGGTGACGCGGAACAGCAGCAGGATGCGCTGGCTGCATTTGGTTTGAAATTAGACACGCTAGAGATCGATACAAATATCGAGGTATGGCCAGACAACTGGCAAATCATAATCATTTTTGCTGATATGGCTACGCAGTGGAATGTTGGCATGAGCGGTGTAATTGGATTGCGTTATGAGTCATTGCCGCTGGTGTTGAAAATACACCAGGTAAAACATAAGCATCAGCAGCAAGTGTTCAATGGGTTGCGCGTAATGGAGCGCGCAGCGGTACAGAAAATCAATAAACACTGATATGGCTAACGAAACTAAAATCGTCATTACCGCTGCAACCGAGCAGGCTGATCGCGCATTGCGCACACTGGGCGATTCACTTGACAGCGTTTCAAAGCAGATGATCTCATTTTCTGGAATTGCTGGGACATTGGCTGGGGCATTATCTGTCGCTGCAATTACTGGATATATCAAAGAAGCATCACTTCTTCAGGCTCGCTATGAAACGCTAGGCGTTTCAATGAAAATTGTCGGGAATAATTCCGGATATACCGCCGACCAAATGAATTCCGCAGCCGAGGGAATGCAAAAGGCCGGGATTAGCATGATCGAATCTAGGCAGCAGGCCCTTAGACTTGTTCAGGCGCATATTGATCTATCCAACGCCAATAAGTTAGCGCGTATCGCTCAGGACGCCGCAGTTATCGGGAACATGAATTCATCTGAAGCGTTCGCTAACATGATTCATGGAATTCAAACAGGACAAACCGACGTTTTAAGAACAATCGGCCTTAATGTCAGCATGGAGCAATCCTATGCAGCCTATGCCGCAACACTTGGCAAGACCAGTACCTCATTAACCCAAACCGAAAAAACGCAAGCCGTTCTAAATTCAGTCATGAAGGAAGGGGAAGGTATTGCGGGAACTTATGAGGCTGCATTAGGAACAGCAGGAAAACAGCTCAATTCAATGACTCGCTATCAAGAAAATTACAAAGTAATTTTAGGTGAAACATTCAATGAAGCGCTAACTGTTAGCGTTATGGCATTCACAGCGCATTTGAAGGATTCCAACGGTCAGATCTCAGAGATGAGTCAGAACGGGCAGTTGAAAAAATGGGGATCAGATATCACTGATGTACTTGCCTTCATTGCAGATTCCGTAATGGGTGCAGCAGCTGGATTTAGATTGTTAGGAAATGCGATTGGTTATGCCGCAGCATCTGGAGCTGCAATTGCTCATTTTGATCAAGCTGGGTTTGATGCAATACAAAAAGCAAATGATGCAGAAACGCAGTCGATATTGAAATCAACCTCTTTGTTTCGTGATTCATTGGCCGAACGCAGAGCAGCTATTGAAGCTGATGCACAAACACATCTTCAAAGAACCAAAGAGTTTGCAGAGCAGGAAAAGCGCATCAATCTTGAGTATGCAGATAAAACAGCCAGAGAGCGAAACACTATTTTGCTGGCTATATCAAAATCAATGGGTGCGGAATATGCAAATAAATTTCCTGTATATCAAGACCCAGTTGCGACAAAACCAACTAAAACAGATCCAAACGATACCGCTTTAAAAAATCTGCGTGCTGAGCAATTCCGCAAGGAAGCTGAGTTAGCAGGAAATACTGCCGCACAAATTAAACTGCTTGAGATGGCGCGTGATGGCGCAACGGCTAAGCAGCTTACAGCAGCGAATACAGCGCAAATTCAAATTGATATTTTGGATAAGGAGCTGAAAGATCGCAAAGATCTGCAAAAGCTTGTAGAGGATAGCGCTAAAGGCGGAGCAATCGTCAATACACTTACGCAAGAATTTGGAATTGATATCAATAAAAAAAATCGTACTTTAAATGATGCGATGATGTCAGCCACCGATAAACAGCATGCCGATAATCTGGACGCCGTATCAGTTCGCGCTGGGCGAGCACGTGAGGAGCTTGCTAAGCTGGCAATGACTGAAGAGGCCAGGACATTATTACTAAACCTAGTTAATGAAGCGGAGACTAACCAACAACAAAAACTTGAAGAACTGCGACTCCAAGTTGAGAAAAATAACTCATCTTGGGAATATGGCGCAAAAGTTGCGTTGCGCAATTACCTGGATGAAATCAGCAATGTAGCCAAGCAATCAGAAAGCCTATTCACCAAAGCATTCAAGGGAATGGAAGATGCATTGGTGAAATTCGTCCGCACCGGAAAGCTTGATTTCGCTAGCCTAGCGGATAACATCATCAATGATTTAATCCGTATTCAGATTCAGCAATCAATAACTCAACCACTTTCCGCAGCAATGAATTCAGGTGGCGGAATTGCAAATATGTTTAGCAGTTTTTTTGGGGGAGGCGGTGGCGCATCCGCTTCTGGAGTAGACGCATCTTTAAATCTACCTGGCGCAATGATATCCGCCAACGGCAATGCGTTTGATATCGGTGGCGTACATGCCTTCAAGGATGGCGGCGCTTTCACCAATGGAATTTTCAATACACCAACACCATTCAAGTTTGCCAGCGGCGGAAGCTTTGCCAATGGGATTATGGGTGAGGCTGGACCCGAAGCTATTATGCCATTGACGCGTGGCGCAAATGGCAAGCTTGGAGTCGTTGCGCAAGGGGCGGGCGGCGCACAGGTCACCTTGCAAGTAAATGTCGTCAATAACGCCAGCCAGCAGGTAACTGCAACCGCACAGCAAAACTCAAGCGGTGGATTCGATCTCATCATTGAGCAAATCGAAAGCAAGATCGCTAATAACGTATCTCGCGGTACCGGATCATTAAGTAATGTCATGTCACAGACATTTGGCCTGAACCGTGCAGCTGGGGCGCTCAGATAATGGCTGACTTTCCTGCCACGCTACCTACGCCGCTGCAATCCGGCTATGGCATTGAGCCGACCGACCCGATCCTGCGTACGCAAATGCAGTCCGGACCCGCCCGTACTCGTCGGCAGTTCACTACTTTCCCATCAAAAATTACCGTCAAGTGGCATTTTACCCAGGGCGAATTCGCGGTGTTTGAGTCCTGGTATCACCTGAGCATATTGGACGGACAGAACTGGTTCAACATCCACCTGGCAAACGGAATGGGTACGACAGTGATGGAGGCCAAATTTGAAGCGCCACCCAAGTCGGCCGCGATCAGCGGGATGAATTTTGAGGTTAGTGCAGCACTTGAAGTCCGCAGCGTCCCGCGACTGACGCAGGACTATCTTGATGTTTCACTGACCTATTTCCCGGATGAGCTAACTCATAGCTCCCCCGCATTACATACATTAACTAATTTAACCCTGCCTTCGGCAAACTATTTGTAGGAGTAACCCGTGAGTTTAAAAACCGATATTGATCAACTGGTAGCAGACGCAGCACTGATTCACGCATGGTCACAGGGTGATGCAGCAACGTCTGTGACGATGGGGGGCGCAGCTGTACGTAGCCCAGCCAAGCTGATCGCAGATAAAAATGCGGAAATCAATACAGCGGCGGATGGAGTTCTTGCTCAGGCAACTAGCCGGGCTAACACGGCCACCACACAAGCCGAAATCGCAACTACCAAAGCCGGGCTGACAGCAGCAGATGTTGTGCTGACGCATGCCGATGTTGTTACAACAGCTAATCAAGCAGAAATTGCAATCGCCAAAGCCGCGCTGACGGCAGCAGATGTCACATCAACGCATGCAGATGCTGTCACTACAGGGACGAATGCCATAACGGTAGCTACGCAGACTACACTGGCCATCGCCAAGGCAGCAGAGGCAGCAGCAAGCTCAACCAGCGCGCTGGCCGGCGCAGGGGCTGCATCATGGGCAAGTGGATCGTACAACGTCGGAGCCGTGGTTTGGTCGCCAATAAATTTACTGACCTACCGCGCTAAAACAACAGGAGCAAAGCCGACAGATCCGGCAAATGACCCTGCAAACTGGACGCCGATAATCCCGCTTGTAACAAACTACTCAGTGGCGATGAATGATATCGGGGTTGCGGGCGCTGCTGGATTTGGGGCTGGTATTTGCCCCCAACCGCCCTTTGGCATGTATCCATTAAGCAACGCAACCTTTAATCCATACTCGGATGATTACGGCAATTACCAATATTCTGACGGCTCTGTCATGGTTTGGATACCAGCCTTTTTCTATAAATTTGGAACCGGCGCAAACGGGCTGGCGATTAATGCGGTTGACGTAAAGCCATTCAGTTTTTACGCAAACGTCGCTGCTGCCAATACGGCCGGATATGCGCTGCATCGCGCATTCTATGATGGCGGAAATATTCAGGCCGGGGTGTTTGTTGATAAGTACAAGTGTTCGAATAATAACGGTACCGCATCCAGCATCCGAGGCGGAAATCCACTTTCAACTGCCGCCGCAAACAATCCAATTGGCGGCTTAACCGGTGCGCCTGCAAACAACTATTCCGGCGTGATCGCAGCAGCTAAAACACGCGGAGCAAACTTCTTCCCCGGCAGCTTGTTCGTCAACAAAATGTTGGCACTATTGGCGCTGGCCCACGCACAATCCTCAACGTCGACAACATGGTGCGCGTGGTACCACGCAACAAATAACTTTCCCAAGGGCTGCAACAACAACGCGCTGGGCGATGCAAACGATGCAGCGATCTTATATACATCAGCAGGCAACGTAACTTATCCAACCGCGCCAAAAACCGGCAGCGCAAACCAGTTTGCAAAGACGACTCATAACGGTCAGAACTGCGGCATTGCCGACCTCAATGGCGTGATCTATGAAATCTGTATAGGTCTGACGGCTCAGGTGCCAACTAGCACCGGCGCTGGCTATACCAGTGCGGCAACCGGGTATGCGATCGGAACCACATCTATCCCGTTAATCACCGGAACAGGAACGGTTGCGGCCGGAGACATGATCGTGTTCGCCGGTGATACAAATCAATATGCCGTCACAACCGGTATCGCGGCACCCGGCACTATTGTGATTGCAGCACCAGGACTGAAAGTAGCCATTCCAGCAGCCGCGACCGCTGTATCCATTGTTCCTGCCAGCTATTACCTGCCTAAAACCAGCGTTGCAATGAAGAGCCTAACCGCAGGCAATACGTTATCAACCGATGCATGGGGATCTCCCGCGTTATCCAACAACTTCGATAACCTGGGCACAGCATATGGTGCACTCTGGGCAACCGGCGTGAGTCGCACAACACTGATCGGATCTGCAAGTCAGGTATTTGACGCAGCGACTAGCGGCAATGCCTGGGCAGCAACAGGCGCTGGCTTGCCTTTGGCGGCTGGGGTTGGCGGTACAAATGCTTTCGGTAACGATTATTTGTACGACTACAGGCCGAACGACATGTGCCCGGTCGCGGCGTTCGGTTGGGCCGACGGGGCGACCGCCGGGGTGTGGGCGTTTAATCTCAACAATGTGCGCGGCAACTGGAGCAGCTACGTCGGGTTTCGCGCGGCCTTGTATCTCTGAGGGCCTGAGCGATAGCGATGGGCCTGCACGATGAAGCCAAATTGGATCAGAAGTTTATGGAGTTTGCAAAACTGATGAATATCCACCTCAACCACTTTCCGAAACACGAAAAGTATGGTCTCGCGCTCGAAATTCGGCGCGCGGCCTATGACGTGTACGGCTTCATCGTTGAGGCGCAAAAGCGCTATCACAAGAAAACGGCGATGACCAACCTTGATACACGACATGAACAGCTGCGCATGCTGATACGTCTGGCATACACAATGGGCTATTTCGAGTTTAAAGATGGTCGTCGCACTGAAAAATCACCAACCGAGCTGGGCGAGCATCGATATCTCGCTTTGTCTCGGCTGGTGGATGAATTGGGCAGAATGATCGGCGGCTGGATAGTTGCCGATCGTCAGATTGATAAACGGGAGGCGTCTTAACATGTGCCCGATCGCGGCGTTCAATTGGGACAACGGGACGACCGCCGGGGTGTGGGCGTTGAATCTCAACAATGTGCGCGGCAACTCGAACAACAACGTCGGGTTTCGCGCGGACTCGAT
>CAIOSY010000051.1 GCA_903861075.1 uncultured Nitrosomonadales bacterium | reverse complement strand
GGCGGTAATATAGTGGCGAAAAATTCTGCTGCTGGCGGACTGGAGATGACAATATCATTGCCCTTCATTGTTGTATGAACGAGTATGCACGGCTTAGCATTGACGATTGGCAGCTACAAAGTAGTCAATCGTCAATAGCAGCCCCAACAGCATAAGCATAAAACTGGTGTGACTTTTTTATGGAGTGAGTGATATAATCCGAGCATGAATTTATTGAAGTCTCCCTCATTTCTACTCAATTGTTGTTTTGCCATCATGCTGTTACTTAGCCTGTGGATGAGTGGTGTGCAGGATTTATTGGTACACAATGTGCTGGATAACGGCGACGTTGAACTGACACTCGACGCAGATTTCCACAGCAATGACTCTTTTGAACAGGCTGCGCTGATCTCTTCCACACCGTCGGTTTTATTCGTTTCCCACAATGCGAATTATCCGCAACTGCTGGCACGATCCGTCCCACCTAGCTGCTTTCCCCCTCACGACCGCCCTCCCGCTAAATTCGTCTGATTTCTGACTGACGTCTATCAATAGACGTTGCACCTTACCGCCCAGGCGGCAGATTCAAAGGATTTAACCATGAAATTATTCTATCGTCGTTTGACGTCAGGAGCATTATTGCTATCCTGGTTTTTTGCTATGCCACTTTATGCAGGCACCTTAACCTTACCTCAAGCACTGGCTTTGGCGGAGCAACACAGCCCCGCACTCAAGGTTGCCAGAAGCCAGATTGATGGCGCTTATGCAGCACTCGATACGGCACGCGCCTATCCCAATCCCGATATTGAGCTTGGTTCCGGCAACTCGCATTTACTGCCGCCCACGGCACAACGCGGACACAACAGCGCACTCGCCATCTCGCAACCGCTGGAACTGCCCGACTTACGCAACGCTCGACAACGTGCGGCAGAAGCGGGTATCTCGTCAGGAACGGCACAGTTCGATGATGCAAGAATCAATCTATACACCCAGGTAAAAATCGCCTTCTTCGAGGTTCTGCGCCGTCAGGACGAAGCAAAACTGGCGGACGAAAATTATGCCTTGCTGTTGCAAATTCGCAACCGGGTCCAGCTCAGAGTAGAGGTGGGCGAATCGCCTCGCTATGAATTGGTGAAGTCAGAGGCCGAGTCGCTGACAGCAGAAAGTGCGGCTAATAGCGCCGAAATCAGAACTATCCAGGCTAAGCATAAATTACGCGCTTTGTTGAGCGCGCCCTTGGATGAGCAATTCGAAATTATCCACACGACATCGGTGCCAGCAGCGTTGCCTGCGTTGGGTAAATTACGGGAAGAGCTGCTGGCAAATCAGCCGCTGCTTAAAATTGCCATTGCCGAAACTGAGCGCGCGGAAGCCAAACTAGAACAGGAACGCAGCTTGCGCATTCCACAGCCCACCTTGAAATGGAGCGGCGAACGACATCCAGACGTCAACCTTTGGCGTATCAGCGTAATGATGCCATTACCCTTATGGAATCAGCGCGCAGGCCCGGTGGGTGAAGCGCATGCAAACCACGAACGCGCCAGCGCGGAACAGGAGCGCATCCGCTTCAGCCTGCTGGGTGAACTCGATCAAGCGTATGGCCGTTATCAGATTGCAAATCGCCAGATGAGTGTATTTGAAACGGGTTTGATGCGTAATGCAGAGGTGGCACTGAAAGTTGCGGAAGCCGCGTATCGCTATGGTGAGCGCGGCATTCTTGATTATCTCGATGCCCAACGCGTGTTCCGTAGCACGCGGATGGATTACGTTAATGCACGCTATGAGTTGCAATTTGCACTGATCGATATTGAACGTTTGCGCGCTACCCCGCCGGCTGGAGAAACAAAATGAATTTACTCAAACAAACACTCATACCTGCACTATTTCTCACCACCCTGTTAGGCGGCTGTCAGGAAAAACAAGCCGCACCCGCAGCAGTCGTGGCACAAGATCCATTCATCGTGGCCGTCACGCCGGAATTACTCAAGCGAATGACGATCACAGCAGTAGGCGCAGGTGAAAGTTCGGAAACGATCCGCGTTCCGGCACGCATTGAAGTAGACGAACAACGCGTGGCACGCATCGGCGCGGCAGTGACAGGACGCCTGACCGAAATTCACGCTGAACTGGGGCAGCGGGTGCATCGAGGCGATGTATTGGCCACGCTGCACAGCGCCGAACTTTCTTCTTCACAATTGGCTTATCTCAAAGCGGTTTCACAGGAAGGCCTGCAACTTCGCGCCGTGAGTCGCGCAAAATTGCTCTTCGAATCTGACGTCATCAGTGCGGCGGAATTGCAAAAACGAGAAAGCGAACTGCTGCAAGCGCAAGCAGAGCGCCAAACCTCGCACGACCAGCTCAAAGTGCTGGGCATGACAGAACGCGACATTAATAAATTGGCTGAGACGCGCTCTGTATACTCACTGTTTTCTGTTATCTCCACGCTGGAAGGGGTCGTGATCGAACGCAAAATCACCCAAGGTCAAGTGGTTCAACCAGCCGATGCCCTGTTTACCGTGGCGGATTTATCACACGTCTGGCTGGTCGCCGAAATACCGGAACAACAAGCCGGATTAGTCAGAACGGGCGGGGTTAGCGAAGCCGAAATTACCGCACTGGCAGATCATACCCTGAATGGAAAACTGATTTTCGTCTCCGACACCATTAAACCTGACACACGCACCGTGACGGCACGCATGGATGTGGAAAATCCTGATCGCCTGATCAAGCCGGGCATGTTGGCTTCCATGCTGATACGCGGCGCGAGTCACAAGCGCGTGATCGTCCCGATGGCGGCGGTGGTGCGCGATGACAATCGTGACTACGTGTTTGTGCAGATTGATGTACAGCATTTTCAATTACGCCGGGTGAAGCTGGGGGCTGAAAATGCCGGCGTCGCACCGGTCCTGGAAGGCTTGCTTGAGGGCGAAAAAATTGTCACTGACGGTGCGTTTCACCTGAACAATGAACGTCGCCGCAAGGAGCTTGAAGGTTAATTGCGTCCTGTTTCGCGCCTATTACGGCTAAAAATTTTCATAAAAGAAATGGAAACAACATGTTGGAATCCCTAATACGCACGGCGCTTAAACAGCGCCTGGTGCTGGTTGTGATCGCACTCTGTCTGGTGATATTCGGACTGGATGCCACGCGCAAATTATCGGTCGATGCGTTCCCTGATGTCACCAATGTGCAGGTTCAGATCGCCACCGTGGCGCAAGGTCGCTCGCCGGAAGAGGTTGAGCGTTTCGTAACCGTGCCGCTGGAAATGGCAATGACGGGCTTGCCGGGGCTCGATGAGATGCGCTCGCTCAACAAGCCGGGCTTGTCTTTAATTACCTTGGTATTTACGGACACGACTGACGTGTATTTTGCACGCCAGCTAGTGATGGAACGGCTGATAGAGGCGACCGGGCGCATGCCGCAAGGCGTAGCACCAACGCTGGGGCCGCTGTCTACCGGGCTGGGCGAGGTCTATCAGTACACGCTGGATTTACCCAGCGATGGCAATAAAGCTCTGTCGGTCGAAGAGCTGACCAGTCGGCGCATCGCTCAGGATTGGGTGGTTCGCCCCCTGTTGCGCGGCATTCCAGGCGTTGCCGAAATCAACTCACAAGGCGGCTACATCAAACAGTATCAAGCCTTGGTCAATCCAGATCGCATGCGCCACTATCAGGTCACGCTTCAAGATGTGTATCAGGCGCTGGCGCGCAACAATGCCAACTCCGGCGGAGGCGTGCTGCCCCATTATGCAGAACAGTATTTGATACGCGGCATCGGTTTGGTCAAAGATATCGACGATTTGCGCAGCATTGTGCTGAAGGAAAAAGACGGCGTGCCGGTGCTGGTGCGCGACGTGGCGGAAGTCACCATCGGTCATGAAGTGCGTTATGGCGCGCTGCTGAAAAACGGCGTTACCGAATCGGTAGGCGGCATTGTCATGATGATGCGTGCCGGCAATGCCAAGGAAGTTGTCTCGCGCATCAAGGCGCGGGTTGCGGAGATTAACGACAAGGGCATGCTGCCCGATGGACTCAAGATCGTTCCCTATTATGATCGTAGCGAATTGGTCGATGCCGCGCTGCATACGGTGGTGAAGGTGCTGATTGAGGGCGTGGTGTTGGTGATTATCGTGCTATTCCTGTTTCTGGGTGACGTGCGTTCTTCATTGGTGGTGGTGGCAAGTTTAGTGCTGACGCCGTTGATTACCTTTATGGTGATGAATCATTACGGCATATCCGCCAATCTGATGTCGCTGGGCGGGCTTGCGATTGCCACTGGTTTGATCGTGGATGGCTCGGTGGTTGTGGTGGAAAATGCTTTCCAGCGATTGGCCGAAAACAAAGGTCGTGGCTTGAGTCGGGTGCGAGTGGTGCTGGATGCGGCGGTTGAAGTCGGCACGCCGGTGATCTTCGGTGTATCCATTATTATTCTGGTGTTCTTGCCGCTGATGACCTTGCAAGGCATGGAGGGCAAGATGTTTGCGCCACTCGCCTTTACTATTGCCATCGCCTTGTTCGTCTCGCTGATTCTGGCACTCACCCTCACGCCGGTGCTGTGTTCCTATCTGCTGGTAGGGAAAGACGAGCACGATACCTTTCTAGTCGCTCTGGCTAAGAAGCCCTATTTGCGTTTGCTAGAATGGACGCTGAACAATGGCCGAAAAACTATTATCGCTGCATCTTCTGTTTTCATTGTGACACTTTTGCTGCTGCCCTTCCTCGGTACGGCATTTATTCCCGAAATGAAGGAGGGTTCCATTGTACCCGGCATCAATCGGGTGCCTAATATCTCGCTGGAGGAATCCATTAAGCTGGAAATGGACGCGATGCGCCTTGTCATGCAAGTGCCCGGTGTAAAATCTGTGGTCTCGGGTGTCGGGCGCGGTGAAAGTCCGGCGGATTCGCAAGGTCAAAATGAATCCACCCCGATAGTTAGCCTGAAACCGCGTAGCGAATGGCCTGGCGGCTGGACGCAGGACGGTATCGCCGCCAGTATTCGTGAAAAATTAATGACTTTGCCGGGTGTACAAATTGTCATGGCGCAGCCCATTTCCGACCGGGTAGACGAGATGGTTACTGGTGTGCGCTCCGATGTGGCGATCAAGCTATTTGGTGATGATCTGGATGTTCTTAAACAGAAGGCCGATATCATCGCAAAATTGGCTGGAACCGTTAAGGGTGCGCAGGATTTAAAGGTCGAACGCGTTACCGGTCAACAGTATCTTTCCATCGAAATTGATCGTCAGTCCATCGCGCGGCACGGCATCAACGTGTCCGATATCAATGACGTGATTGAGGCGGCTATCGGCGGTCGGATGGCAACGGAAATTTACGAAGGTGAGCGTCGCTTTGGTGCCGTAGTGCGTTTGCCGGAAGCATTTCGTGGCGATGTGGCCACCATCCGCAGCCTGCTGGTTAGCTCGCCCAACGGCGCGTTAATCGCGCTGGAAAACCTGGCGAATATCCGCGTAGCTGATGGCCCTGCACAAATCAGTCGCGAGAAAGGCCGTCGCCGTATCGTGATTGGCGTCAATGTGAAAGATCGCGATCTGGGCAGCTTCGTCACCGAATTACAACAGGTGGTAGGCCGCAAGATCAAGTTGCCAACTGGTTATTATCTGGAGTGGGGTGGCCAATTTCAAAATATGGAACGCGCCATGGGCCATTTAAAAATAATCGTGCCGGTGACCGTTGCGGCAATTTTCTTCCTGTTATTTCTGCTATTCGGCTCCTTGCGCTATGCCGCGCTCATCATTCTGGTGCTGCCTTTCGCATCAATCGGCGGCGTAGTTGCGTTGTTCGTCACAGGCGAATATTTATCGGTGCCTGCCTCAGTAGGTTTCATCGCACTGTGGGGCATTGCCGTTTTAAATGGCGTTGTGCTGGTATCCTACATCCGCAGTTTGCGTGACGAAGGTATGAGTCAGACGGAGGCGGTGATACAGGGTTGCCGTCAGCGCTTCCGTCCGGTGTTAATGACCGCGACCGTGGCGATGCTGGGTTTAATTCCGATGCTGTTTGCCAACGGGCCAGGCTCAGAAGTGCAGCGACCTTTGGCGATTGTCGTCATTGGCGGCTTGATTACTTCCACTTTGCTCACTTTGGTCGTATTGCCGACGCTGTATAAATGGTTTGAAGAAAAGCCCATTGAGGCATAGGATAAAAAAATGAAAGAAATCAAAGCGATAGTTCGCCCCACCAAACTGCACAAGATACGCGACGCCTTCCGCCAATTGCCCGGATTTCCCGGCATGAACATCTCGTATGTGGAAGGATGCTCTGCTCATGCAGGAGAGGAACAACACGAAACACTCAAAGAAGAGCTGACCGATTTCACTAAAAAGCTGCGCATTGAAATCGTCGCATCCGATGAAATGCTGGACGATATTCTGTCTATCATTCATCGTAACGCGCATACCGGACAATCTGGAGACGGCGTGCTTTGGGTCACAGACGTGCAGCCGTTTCGCCGCTTATGCTCGACGCCGACTTGAGCAAAAGATAAACTGCTACGCCTCTAAACAGCTGAACTTTTGATTGAAAGCCGCCATGAAATCGTTATAGTCAGAACTACCCTTCGCCATTGCGGTTACCTTGCTGGGAACGGGTTTCGCCCTTGAACATACGGCGGTGGCACACAGTGGCGTGCTGTTATGAGGACTGTTGCTGGTTATCCTCGCTGGAATTATCGGTGTGGCTTTTCGCATCGCTCATCACGCCGAAGTGCTGATGTTACGCTTTGGCGAGCCTTACGGCACGCTGATTCTGACACTCGCGGCAGTATCGGTGGAAAAGTGGTGCCATCAACGGACTGTTACAGGGTGGAGCTTGAACGACTGCTGTTTGTAGCATAGCGGTTGCTGGGGAGTAGAGTTTCTCTCAGGCGAAAGTTGAAATTTAGCGAGCCGTGCATGGTTAATTCAGCTGGCATGTCGCGTCGTTCGCAGTGAGGCGCTACCGGCTAGCGTTCACTGTGTGCCGATTGTCAAATTGGCAGAAATAGATTGTGCGGATGATCTGATATTTTCTCAAAACCATATTGCAAATAGAAATCGATAGCTGACGATTTTGCATTGACCAGCAAACCGACACCACCGATTTCCGTCGCGATACGTGTCACCCTGTCTATTGCATCGAAGAGCATCAACTCGCCAATTCTTTTGCCCTGGTGATTTTTTGCCGTTGTCAGTCTGCCCAGACGAAATACAGGCACTCTTTCGGGCAAGCGTTTCCTGGTATGCAAGGGCAGATCTGCGTTGATGACTTCAGCAAGATTAATCGCGTAGAAGCCCATTATTTCGGTGCTTGATTCATCGGCAGCGACAACAAAAGTCGAAGAAACTCCTTTCTCCTTATGTTGCCTCGCTACCTGCGCTAGCCAGCGATTTAAATCAGTTTCACCGCAGTCGAAAGCTTTTTTATCATGCTCGTTATTGAGTGGCAGAATTAGCATCGCTCTTTATCCTTAAATAGCGTGCTTGCGCGGACAAAAACTTTTCACTGCGTGGCGGCGGATTATCGATTAAATCCAGCAATCGCAAAGACTCCCGGCGTGACAGCGCAATTGTCGATTCACTTTCAATCACCTTCTCTGCTTTTTCCAATGCTGCCTGCACGACAAATTGATTCATCGTAGCGCCTACAATGTCAGCTGCCATTTGCAGCGTTTCTTGCACATGCTCGGTGATTCGCGTGGTGAGACGTTTTCCGGTTTGAGCTAGCATGGCTATACCCTGAGCAAAGAAATAAGGCTTGAATTATAAAATAATGGCGTCATTATGTCACCATAAAATCATTCTGGTGTTTCAAAAAATTGCCACAGTTGAATGTGACGGGTGCAATATGGTTGATGTAATTATTGAACTTTGAACGTTAGTTTGACGCTCAGATGTCAGCAGCAGAGCCGTTGTTCAGTTGCCATGCCTTCACGGTCGACGGTCTCGGCAATAGATGGACGTGAGTATCTGGTAACCGGAAGCCAATTTCTATTGTGTTATGCAACATCGTTGTTTGAATCTACCCATTGCCTTTTATAGAGCGCCTTTTTTGGAGAACCCGCTTTGGTTCTCCATTGCAGGATGAGCTTACGGGCTTTTAGCTTATGCTATGTCGTGCGCGTGCAATTGCAGCCTGAACCTGATTGGGCGCTGTGCCGCCGATATGGTTGCGACTGGCCAGAGAGCCTTCCAGCGAAAGTACTTGATAGATATCATCTTCGATCAGATCAGAAAAGTCTTTTAATTCGGCAAGGCTAAGGTCGCTTAAATCACATGCACGCTGTTCGGCAAAACGCACGGCGAGCGCGACGGCTTCGTGGGCATCCCGGAAAGGCAAGCCCTTTTTGACCAGGTAGTCAGCCAGATCAGTCGCGGTAGCGTAACCTTGTAAGGCGGCCTTGCGCATGGCGTCGGGTTTTACCGTAATACCTGCAATCATGTCGGCGTAAATGCGCAGGGTTTGTGTGAGTGTGTCTACGGTATCAAACAGGGGTTCTTTGTCTTCCTGATTGTCTTTGTTATAGGCAAGCGGCTGGCCTTTCATTAAGGTGAGCAGCGCGACCAGATGTCCATTTACCCGTCCGGTTTTTCCGCGTACCAGTTCAGGGACGTCAGGGTTTTTCTTTTGCGGCATGATAGAGGAGCCGGTGCAGAAACGATCGGCAATGTCGATAAATCCGACCATAGGACTCATCCACAGTATCAGTTCTTCAGAGCAGCGAGACAAATGTGTCATGATGAGTGCGGCGCAGGCTGTGAATTCGATGGCAAAATCACGATCTGAAACCGCATCCAGTGAATTTTCACACACCGCTTCAAAGCTCAATAAGTCGGCGACCATCATACGATTGATAGGGTAGCTAGTGCCCGCCAAGGCGGCAGCGCCCAGGGGGAGACGGTTTACGCGTTTGCGACAATCCTGCAATCTTTCCATGTCACGCTTTAACATTTCAACGTACGCCATCAGGTGATGGGCGAAGCTGATAGGCTGGGCTACCTGTAAATGGGTAAAGCCGGGCATGATGGTGTGTGTGTGTTGCTCAGCTAGTTTTAGGAATGCAAGTTGCAACGCCTTGATCAGTTGAGATAGGTCGTCAATGGCACTGCGCAGATAGAGTCGTATGTCAGTTGCTACCTGATCATTGCGGGAGCGCCCTGTGTGCAGACGTTTACCCGCATCCCCCACCAGCGTAGTGAGGCGTTTTTCAATATTTAAATGTACATCTTCTAAATCCAGAGACCAGATGAAATCCCCTTCAGTAATTTCCGTTTGAATTTGCGCCAGCCCACTTTGAATTTGAATCAAATCTTCCGGAGAAATGATGGCGCAGGCGGCTAGCATTTGAGCGTGAGCAAGAGAGCCTTGTATATCAAATAGGGCTAATTTCCGGTCGAAATCGACCGATGCGGTGTAGCGTTTGACGAGTTCGGCGACAGGTTCTGCGAAGCGGCCTGACCAGGTATGATTGTCTTGTGTATGTACCATTGCATGTCCGAGTTCAGGTTGTATTAACCTGAACGTAAATAGTATTAGGGCAATTTTCTGCCTGGAATGAGGTGCGCAGTATAAAACAAAATGGCTCGGCGGCTGTAGTAAATGCGTTTGGCTTATTCCGGTTCAGATTTGTGATGTGCAGATGTTTTAAGGTTGCGAGGTGCGCTGGGTTTTGATGCGCATGTCATGAGCAGAAAAAACAGAAGTGACATATTGTGAATTTTCAGGGGGGATTATGTCTGTATTCGTATGGCTGTTATGAGGATGGAGATTTAATTTTATTTAAATCAATGTGTTGAATATAGTTATTGAGTATATAGGCCATTGTATATAGGCTGTTTGGCATATTTACTTGATGTAGATAGCTAATTGCTATCACCTTGGTATGGTGAATGGCCTGTCATTTTGGCATGGTTTAAATTGCCATCCTTAAGGGGTATAAAATGAAAAAGCTCATGGTAGGTTTTTGTGTGGCGGGGACATTGGTCTGTGGTGCTGCGTTGGCAGCGGATGATCCTAAAAAAAGCAGTTAACCTCCTTCCAGGATGAAGATCCGAGCGTAAATTGGTGGCGGTCGGTGCGTTATTTTTGAGACGATGTGATTCAGCAGAATATGCCATGGGTCT
>CAIOSY010000050.1 GCA_903861075.1 uncultured Nitrosomonadales bacterium | reverse complement strand
TTGATCCTAATACCCATAAGGATTTTGTCAGTGGGAAATCGGTTAAGAATATTAAAATTACGGGTTATGATTTATCGCTGGACATCCTGCTGGGTTATCCGGCCAAAAGTGTCTGGGCTGAAATCGCCCGGGATGTCGAGGCGCATCTTAAGGCCGCTTTGCCGGGTGTGGCTAAGGTGAGTGTTAACGTTAGCAGTAAAGTTGTCCCGCATGCGGTGCAGCGGGGTGTGAAACTGGTAGACGGCGTGAAGAATATCATTGCGGTAGCGTCCGGCAAGGGAGGGGTGGGTAAATCAACCACTGCGGTTAATCTGGCGCTGGCGCTCGCGAGTGAAGGTGCGCGAGTTGGAATGCTGGATGCCGATATTTATGGCCCGTCCCAGCCCATGATGTTGGGAATATCAGGTCAACCGGTGTCGCGCGATGGTCAGTCCATGGAGCCTATGGTTAATCACGATATTCAATCGATGTCGATTGGTTATATGATAGCCGGTGACGATGCGCCTATGATCTGGCGCGGCCCTATGGTGACGCAGGCGCTTGATCAATTATTGCGCCAGACGCGTTGGGATAATCTGGATTATCTTATCGTGGATTTGCCGCCGGGGACGGGGGATATTCAACTGACTTTATCGCAAAAAGTGCCGGTCACAGGTGCGGTTATCGTCACGACGCCTCAGGATATCGCCTTGCTGGATGCACGCAAGGGGCTAAAGATGTTCGAAAAAGTCGGTATTAAAATCGTCGGTATTGTTGAGAATATGAGCACGCATATTTGTTCAAAATGCGGCCACGAAGAGCATATTTTTGGCGCAGGCGGTGGCGCGAAAATGTGTGCCGATTACGATACTGAGTTTTTAGGCAGCTTGCCGCTGGATAGGTGTATTCGTGAGCAAGCCGATTCCGGCAGTCCGACCGTGGTGGCAGATCCTGATGGCAGTATTGCTAAAGTCTATAAACAAATCGCGCGTCGCGTTGCGGTGAAGATTGCCGAAATGGCTCAGGATCACAGCGCGGCTTTCCCGAAAATTGTGGTTCAAAACACTTAAAAGGAGGGAGAAGAGATAAGGAAAATGGGGAAGCAGCGTGCTGTTTTACCCCTTACCCCTTACCCCTTCCCAGACAATATGAGCATAAAATCAGACAAGTGGATACGCCGGATGGCTCAGCAGCACGGCATGATAGAACCCTTCGAGCCAAATCAGGTTAAAGAGGTCGATGGAAAGCGTATCGTGTCGTATGGCACATCGAGCTATGGCTACGATATACGCTGCTCGAACGAATTTAAATTATTTACCAATATCAATAGCACGATAGTCGATCCGAAGAATTTTGATCCGAACTCCTTCGTCGAAGTGACCGCCGATTACTGCATTATTCCACCGAATTCATTTGCGCTGGCGCGCACTGTTGAGTATTTTCGTATCCCGCGTTCGGTTCTGACGGTTTGTCTGGGTAAATCTACCTATGCGCGTTGCGGTATTATCGTTAATGTCACGCCGTTTGAACCTGAATGGGAAGGCTATGTGACGCTGGAGTTTTCCAATACCACGCCGCTACCGGCCAAGATTTATGCCAACGAAGGTATTGCGCAGGTGTTGTTCTTCGAAAGTGATGAAGAATGCGAAACTTCCTACAAGGATCGCGGTGGAAAATATCAGGGGCAGGTCGGCGTTACGCTGCCAAAAATGTAATGTCTTCGTCACATGATAAGCCGATAATCTGGCGTTCGCCTAAGGGCGAGGTTATTGCCTGTGTGGAAAAAAACAAGGTGATGAGTGAAAATCTTGAAGAGATTCGGCAAGTTTGCCAGGATGCGCTGGATGACGCCGTGCTGATGGGGTGTGACGAGCAACAGGTTCGTTCTGTGCTGAATGGTTTGATTTCTGATCTGATCAATTCGTATGCGCCGTCTGATGAATAAAGTCCGGCTCAGGCCAGCCCGTAAAGCGGTACTTTCCTGCGCCAATTCGTATTAACCCGTTATCCCAATAGGGAGTTATCTTATGAAGTTTAGGTTTCCAATCATCATTATTGATGAAGATTTTCGTTCCGAAAATGCCAGCGGTTTAGGCATACGCGCGCTGGCCGATGCACTGGTCAAAGAGGGTATGGAAGTGCTCGGCGTTACCAGCTATGGCGATTTGACTTCGTTTGCGCAGCAGCAAAGTCGTGCCTCGGCGTTCCTGTTGTCTATTGATGATGAAGAATTCGGTGATGGCAGCAAAGAGGAGACAGAGCTGGCATTGAGAAGTCTGCGTGCTTTTGTAGAAGAAATTCGCTTCAAAAATGAAGATATTCCGATTTATCTGTACGGTGAGACGCGCACGTCACGTCATATTCCAAACGATGTATTGCGTGAATTGCACGGCTTTATTCATATGCATGAAGATACGCCAGAGTTCGTTGCACGCCATATTATCCGCGAGGCTAAATCCTATCTGGATTCTCTGGCACCCCCGTTTTTCCGCGCCTTGCTGCATTACGCGCAAGATGGCTCTTACTCCTGGCACTGTCCGGGTCACTCAGGCGGTGTGGCGTTTTTGAAGTCGCCGGTCGGACAAATGTTTCATCAGTTTTTTGGTGAAAATATGCTGCGTGCCGACGTCTGTAATGCGGTGGATGAGTTGGGGCAGTTGCTGGATCACACCGGGCCGGTAGCGGCATCCGAACGCAATGCGGCAAGAATTTTTAATGCAGATCACTTGTTCTTTGTGACCAACGGCACCTCGACCTCAAATAAAATTGTCTGGCATTCCATGGTGGCGCCTGACGATATTGTTGTCGTCGATCGCAATTGCCACAAATCCATCCTGCATTCCATCATGATGACGGGCGCGGTGCCGGTGTTTTTAACGCCGACGCGTAATCATTACGGCATTATCGGGCCGATACCAAAATCAGAATTCGAGCCTGAGAGCATACAGCGCAAGATTAACGCGAACCCGTTTATCAAAGACAAAACCAAGAAGCCGCGTATTTTGACCATCACGCAAAGTACCTATGACGGTATTGTTTACAATGTTGAGATGTTGAAGGAAATGCTCGATGGTCGAATTGATGCCTTGCATTTTGATGAAGCGTGGCTGCCTCATGCCGCATTCCATGATTTTTATAAGGATATGCACGCGATAGGTAAAGACCGTCCGTTAGCCCGTGATTCGATGATATTTGCCACGCAATCGACCCATAAGTTGCTGGCCGGTTTGTCACAGGCCTCGCAGATACTGATACGCGAGCCGGAAAGCCGCAAACTCAATAAATATATTTTCAATGAAGCCTATCTGATGCACACCTCAACCAGTCCGCAATACGCAATTATTGCGTCCTGCGACGTGGCGGCGGCAATGATGGAAGCGCCAGGCGGGCCGGCTTTGGTTGAGGAATCCATCGCTGAAGCACTGGATTTTCGTCGTGCGATGCGTAAAGTGGATGAAGAATTCGGTTTGGATTGGTGGTTTCAGGTGTGGGGGCCGGATGTACTGGCCGAGGAAGGTGTCGGTTCGCGTGAAGATTGGATACTTAAACCCTCCGACAAATGGCATGGTTTCGGTGATCTGGCGAAAGGCTTTAATATGCTCGATCCGATCAAGGCGACGATTATTACGCCGGGGCTGGATGTGGATGGCGATTTCTCTGACAGCGGGATTCCTGCCTCTATGGTGACCAAATATCTGGCGGAGCATGGCGTGATTGTTGAGAAGTGCGGTTTGTATTCGTTCTTTATTATGTTTACCATCGGGATCACCAAGGGTCGCTGGAATACCTTGTTGACTGCGCTCCAGCAGTTCAAGGATGACTATGATAAGAATCAGCCGCTCTGGCGTATTCTGCCGGAGTTTGCCGCCAAGTATCCGCGCTATGAGCGTACCGGCTTGCGCGATCTTTGTCAGCAGATACACGATGCTTATAAAGAGCATAACGTGGCGCGTATGACGACCGAGATGTATTTGTCTGATATGCAGCCCGCGATGAAGCCTTCGGATGCCTTTGCCAGGATGGCGCATGAGGAGCTGGACCGGGTTGAAATCGATAATCTGGAGGGACGTATTACGGCGGTGTTGCTGACGCCTTATCCGCCCGGCATCCCGTTGCTGATTCCGGGAGAAATGTTCAATAAGACGATTATTGATTATTTGAAATTTGCCCGTGATTTCAGTCAGAAACTGCCCGGCTTTGAAACGGATATTCATGGACTGGTTACGGAAGAGGTTGATGGCGTGAAGCGTTATTTCGTGGATTGCGTAAGATAAGGGTGTGAATTGGAAATTTGCGTATTTCTTTAATTTCTTCTTGATAAAGTTTAAAAGTTCGCGTATAAAGTCATCTTCGTGTTTGATTCAAAGTCACTGCAGTACTGGTTTTACCATGTGCAATCTTCGGTCAAATAGTTTCGCGGGAGTTTTTCCCGTTTTTTAAAAAAGGAAGTAGTCACATGGCAACTGGTACAGTTAAGTGGTTCAATGATGCAAAAGGTTTCGGTTTCGTAACTCCTGATGATGGTAGCGAAGATTTGTTCGCACACTTCTCAGCGATCAACATGAATGGTTTCAAGACCCTTCAAGAAGGTCAAAAAGTAAGTTTTGAAGTTACGCAAGGTCCTAAGGGCAAGCAAGCTTCAAACATCCAAGCTGCTTAATTAGCGCTTGTAAAAAAAGCCCGAAACGAAAGTTTCGGGCTTTTTTAATGCCTTCAATTTGCTTTTAATGTGTTTCGCATGCAAACCCTTAAATAATTTTGCAGGCGATAAAAGCATCTTCATTAAATTCATAAATTGCGCAGAGGCGGTGATAGCCATCTGCGATAACAACTTTTCCCTGTTGTGATTCGCGTATCAGTAACAAAGGGGATAAGCGCTTGCCCTGTCGAATTTTTTCTTTGTTTTTCTCCGTGTGAAAGTTGCTCATGCCTAACAGGGGTAGTCCCGACGCCCTAAAGATATCTTTGGCTTTGAATTGCGTGAGTTCAGCCACTCTGAAACGTAATATCATTTTCTGTACTTCAGCCTCCTTATAAAGCAGGCTAAGATAAGATGCCGCAGCGGGATAGTCGTGCTCTTCGACATCGGGCAACCAGAGTATTGTAGATTTCCCCAATTGGATTCCTTAACGGCGTTGGTAGGAAACAAAATGATAATCTAAGCGTTGCGGTAAGTCTTGATGACATACGATACGCGAGACTTCCTGCCATGTGTTCAGATCAAATTCGGGAAAATGCGCGTCACCCTCGATGGCCTGCTGAATCTCGGTAATATAAAGTGTGTCGATATGCTCAAGTGCCTGAACATATATTTCTGCTCCGCCGACGATGAAGATTTTCTCATCGTTAGCACAGGCGGCGATAGCGTCAGGCAGAGAATTCGCCATCAGACAGCCTTCGATTTGTAAATTGCGATCTCGCGTGACCACCACCGTCGTACGTCCCGGCAGTAGACGTCCTATGGAATCGAAGGTCTTGCGTCCCATAATCATGTGATGTCCCATGGTCAGCGCCTTGAAGTGCTTAAGGTCTTCAGGGCAGCGCCAGGGCAAGGTGTTATTCACGCCTATGGTGCGATTCTTTGCCATGGCGACAATGAGGGAGAGGCGGGATTCAGGATTTGGCATGGTGATTACTTTTTGTGGTCAGTGAACTTTTTAGTCCGTTTAGCATTTTTTCAATTTCATTCGTCTGTTCCAATAGTTTGGATGTTTCGTTAAAACTTATGAAATCCAGTCTTAATGCAATTTGTATTTGTGTTTCCAGTTCCATCAGCGAGCCATAGGCGATGGATAGGTGATTAATATAGACCCAGTGCACTTTCTACCGTGACCCCCGGCAATGTTTGAGGGAATGGAAACAGCCGCACGCCTAATTTGTGAAGATAATCCGAAACGTTCTTCACTTGGGAACGTCGCAGTCATTTTGTAAACCGCAATCACCAAATCCATAATCCTAGACCGCCACCGGCGCCTTAATGGCAGGATGCGGATCGTAGCCCGTTAAGGTGAAATCTTCATATTTGAAATCCAGTATGTCGCGTACCGCCGGATTGATATGCAGGCTAGGCAAGGCGCGGGGTTCGCGTGCGAGTTGCATTTGCGTCTGCTCCCTATGGTTCAGATACAAGTGTGCGTCCCCGAAGGTATGGACGAATTCCCCCGGTTCAAGATTGCACACTTGCGCCATCATCAGGGTTAACAAGGCGTAGCTGGCAATGTTAAATGGCACGCCCAGGAAAATATCCGCGCTGCGCTGGTAGAGTTGGCAGGACAATTTGCCTTCTGCCACATAAAACTGAAAGAAGGCGTGGCAGGGCGCTAACGCCATTTGCTCAAGTTCGCCAACATTCCAGGCTGAAACGATGATGCGACGCGAGTCGGGATTGTTTTTCAGCTGATCCACGGCAATTTTTATCTGGTCTATCGCGCGACCATCTACCGTTTCCCACGAGCGCCACTGTTTGCCATAGACGGGGCCCAGATCACCGTTTTCATCCGCCCATTCATCCCATATTTTAACGCCGTGTTCTTTGAGGTAGCCGATGTTGGTGTCGCCTTGCAAGAACCACAGCAGTTCGTGGATTATGGATTTCATGTGGCATTTCTTGGTCGTGACCAGCGGAAAACCTTGTGAGAGATCGAAGCGCATTTGATAACCGAATACGCTGATTGTCCCCGTGCCGGTACGGTCAGATTTTTGTGTGCCCTGTGTGAGCACGTGTTGCATGAGAGTGAGGTAGTTACGCATAGTGGCCTGTATAATCGAGGCATTAAATGATATTTATCGAGAACGCAATGCTAGCACAATTGACCCTGTCTCATAATCTGCCGAACGCCAAACATCGTTTGCTGATCTGTCCGAAATCCAAAGTTCTGCCTGAAGATCTGCCGCATGGTGAGAGGCTTAAGTCTGTTTTAGCGCGGCGCGATATGAAAATTTCGGCGCTGGCTAAAACGCCGGTATCGGCCAATATAGCCGACGGCGCGCTGGTGGTTTGGGCTATGCTCGATTTTGATCAGGATACCTATGCTTTGCAGGTGCAGCTACGAAAAGCGCTGCAATTGCTGCTCGATGAACATCCCAAAGAGATTGCCATTGTGGTGTCGGGAGCGGCGGAACAGCGGAAACGGGCTGCACTATTGGCGGTCTATGTGGCGTGGGTGAATGGTGCGCTGTTGCCTGTGCAAAAAAGGAAGGAGGGCGAGCCGCTTAAAAGCCTGATTTTGTTTGGTTTTGATGACCAAAAAGCACTGGATGATGTTAAGGCGCAGGCGCAGGGTAATGTGTTGTGTCGTACGCTAACGGCCTTGCCGCCGAATCAATTAACACCGGCTCTCTATCGTGAACGCCTGCAAAAGCTTGCGCTGGAACAGCATTGGCAATATCAGGAATTTGATATGAAGGCGCTGCGAAAAATGAAAGCGGGGGCGTTTGTGGCGGTTGCTCAGGGTAGTTCGACTGAGGATGCCGCGATCGTGCATTTACGCTACCGTCATCCTAAGGCGATAAAAACCATTGCGCTGGTCGGCAAAGGGATCTGTTTTGATACGGGCGGTCATAACTTGAAACCGGCGCGGTATATGCACAATATGCACGAAGATATGAACGGTTCGGCGGTAGCGCTGGGGATATTGTTAGGCGCGACCTTGCAAAAACAGCCGGTAAATCTTGATTGCTGGCTGGCGATTGCACAGAATCATATAGGCCCCGGGGCATATAAGCAGAATGATATTGTCACCGCGCTCAACGGTACGACAATCGAAATCATCCATACGGATGCCGAAGGTCGCATGGTGCTGGCCGACACGTTAACGCTGGCCTCACGCGAAAAACCGGATTTGATGATCGATTTCGCCACGTTGACTGGCAGTATGGAAGAAGCGGTGGGTAATCGTTATTCGGGTGTGCTGGGTAATCGTGTAAGCTTGTTGCAGCGTGCGGTGGCAACGGGTCAAATGACGGGTGAGCGTTTGTGCGCGTTTCCCATGGATGAAGATTATGAAGTGGAGCTGAAATCTAAATTCGCTGACATCAAGCAATGCACACTGGAGGGCGGGGCCGATCATATTCTGGCCATGCGTTTTTTGAATAAATTTGTCGAAAACGATACCCCCTGGTTGCATGTTGATTTGTCTGCCAGTCGTTGCGAAGACGGTTTGGGTGCGGTGGGGACGGAAATAACCGGTTTTGGCGTGGGCTGGGGATTGAATATGATCAGTGCTCGCTAGTTCCACTTGCTACTTCCCATTTGTCACTGTCTATAGCAAGGCAATTACCCCGTATCGCGCGAATTTTCCGATAGCCATGAACAGGGCGGCTTGCCAGTAATTAAGGCGTAGCCAGCCGGCGGCGAGGCAGAGTGCATCGCCGATTAGCGGCACCCAGGCGAGCAGCAGGGCAGGGGTGCCATAGCGGCGTAGTTTATCGACGTGTTTAAGTTGTTGGCTCTGTAAGGCGTTCGCCTGTGTGTGTCCGGCTTCAATGCGCTCACCTTGGCGTTGAGGCAGCAGCCAGCCCATATAAAAACTGACCATGCCGCCGAGTGTGTTGCCTAGCGTTGCCAGACAAAGCGCCAGCACCAGAGTATCGGGATAGGCTTTGAGTACCGCAAACAGTACCGCTTCCGAGCCGCCGGGTAGCAGGGTTGCGGCAAGAAAACTGCTGAAAAAAAGTGATAGCAGGCTGGCTGTTTCTGTCATGTCAAAACGTTGATTTCATCTGTACGGGCTAGGCAAATACGCGTTGCAGTTCTGCGCCGGGAAATTCCGCGCGCATAAAAGCTTCGCCGACCAGAAAGCTATTGACCTTATGTTCACGCATCAGTGCCACGTCGTCTGAATTTAAAATGCCACTTTCGGTTACGACGATGCGCGAGGCGGGAATGCGGGGCAATAAATCCAGCGTATTTTTCAGACTCACCTCGAAGCTGCGCAAGTTGCGGTTGTTGACGCCGATTAACGGGGTCGTAAGCTGTAACGCGGCATCGAGTTCCGTGGCGTTATGCACTTCAACCAGTACCGCCATTCCCAGATTGTGAGCAAGTGTTTCGAAGGTCTGCAGGGTTTTTACATCGAGTGCGGCCGCAATTAACAAAATTGCATCGGCGCCCATTTGGCGTGCCTGATAAATCTGATATTCGTCAATAATAAAGTCTTTGCGCAATACCGGCAGTGTACAGGCCGCGCGTGCCTGTTTTAGATAATCGGCATGACCCTGAAAAAATTGTTCGTCAGTCAGAACGGACAAACACGCTGCGCCGTGCTGTTCATAGTCGGCAGCGATCAGCGCGGGATTGAAATCGGCTCGTAAAATGCCTTTGCTCGGACTCGCCTTCTTGATTTCTGCAATGACAGCCGATAGCCCGGCGGCCATTTTTGCGCGTATCGCACCGGTAAAATCACGGGTAGGCGCGGCTTGCCGGGCTTCGATGCAGAGGGTGGCAAGCGGTTTAATGACGCGGGCAGAGGCGACTTCCAGGGCTTTGACCGCCAAAATTTTATTCAGTATGTCAGACATTTTGTATTCCTAATGAGCATTAAACGCATTTTAACATCAAGCGGAATGCTAAAATGCGGCACGATTCCAGCCAGGGCAGACATTATGGAAAACATTAAAGAATATATGCAGCAAGTCGGGCAGTCCGCACGAGCGGCATCCCGTATCATGGCGCAAGCCGAAACGGCGGTTAAAAATCGTGCGCTGACGGAAATTGCCGCTCAGTTGCTTAATCAGTCGGCAAGTTTGCTGCTTGCGAATGAGCAGGATGTGGCGGCAGCGCGCGCCAGCGGACTGGATGCGGCATCAGTAGACAGGCTGACCCTGACCGTCAAAACAGTGCAAGGGATGGCGGAAGGTCTGTTGCAAATTGCGCAACTCCCGGATTTGATCGGTGCAATTACCGACCTTAATTTCCGTCCCTCCGGCATACAGGTTGGAAAAATGCGCGTTCCGCTGGGTGTCATCGGTATTATTTATGAGTCGCGCCCGAATGTGACCGCAGATGCCGCAGGCTTATGTCTGAAATCCGGCAATGCGGCGATATTGCGCGGCGGATCGGAAGCCATTCATTCCAATCAGGCGATTGCGGCTTGTGTGCATGCGGGTCTTAAAGCGGCGGGTTTGCCTGAAACGGCCGTGCAAGTCGTTGCGACAACTGATCGTGCGGCAGTGGGCGAACTGATTACCCTGAAAGACTATGTTGATGTCATCGTGCCGCGCGGTGGCAAGAGCCTGATTGCGCGCATTACAGAAGAAGCCCGTGTGCCTGTCATCAAGCATCTGGACGGAATTTGTCATGTTTATATCGACGATGAGGCGGATTTGCTCAAGGCGATACGGATTGCCGATAATGCCAAAACACATCGTTACGGGGTGTGCAACGCAATGGAAACGCTGCTGATTGCACATAAGGTGGCCGATGAGGTTTTATTGCCGCTCAGCCGGATTTATATCGATAAAGGCGTGGAATTACGCGGTGATGCGGCGGCCTGTGCGCGGGTGCCTTCGATGACGCTGGCAACGGATGAGGATTGGCGCACCGAATATCTTGCCCCGATTTTGAGTGTGAAAATCGTCGCGGATATGGATGAGGCGATAGAGCACATTCGTTTATACAGCTCTCAGCATACCGACACCATCGTCACGGAAAATTATAGTCGCGCCTTGCGCTTTTTGCGTGAGGTGGATTCCAGTTCGGTGATGGTCAATGCTTCGACGCGCTTCGCGGATGGTTTTGAATATGGCTTGGGTGCCGAAATTGGTATTTCCACCGATAAAATACACGCGCGCGGTCCGGTCGGGCTGGAAGGTCTTACATCGCAAAAGTACATTGTCCTGGGTAGCGGACAGATCAGAATTTAATCAAAATCGGGAGAAAACAGTATGAGCCAGACTATTGAAGTAAAAGTACCTGATATCGGTGACTTCAAGGATATCGCCATTATCGAGGTTTCAGTTCAGGTGGGCGATGTGGTGACAGCGGAACAATCGCTCATTACCCTCGAAACCGACAAGGCGGCGATGGAAGTGCCGAGTCCTGCGGCGGGTGTCGTGAAATCATTAACTGTCAAGGTGGGCGACAGGGTGTCAAAAGGCTCTCTGGTGTTGGTGCTGGAAGTGCCTGATTCAGGTATAAAAATTCAATATGACGCCGAGCCGGCATCCAATGCGGGCGCAGCACAGCCAGCTACGGCAACGTCTGCATCCCATAGTATGGATTCGGCATCCGGCGCATTAGCGGACATTCATGCTGAGGTGGTCGTTTTGGGGGCAGGTCCCGGCGGGTACACTGCAGCCTTTCGCGCCGCCGATCTGGGTAAAAAAGTGCTGTTGATCGAGAAACACGCTAATTTGGGCGGCGTGTGTTTGAATGTAGGTTGCATTCCTTCCAAGGCGTTGTTGCATGTCGCTAAAGTGATCTCCGAGGCGGAGGAAGTCAGTCATCACGGCGTCACTTTTGCAAAGCCCGCCATTGATATTGATGCGATACGCGGCTGGAAGGCGAGTGTGGTGAGTAAACTCACCGGCGGCTTGAAACAGTTGGCTAAACAGCGCAAGGTGGAGGTGGTTTATGGCACGGCGCAATTTAGCTCTGCTCATACTATCGTGGTGCAAACCGCTGAAGGTGAAAAAACCATCTCCTTTGATCATGCCATTGTGGCGGCAGGTTCCAGCGTTGCGCGTATTCCGGGCTTCCCTTACGAAGATAGCCGCATCATGGATTCCACCGGCGCATTGGCATTAGCCGATATTCCTGCTCGTTTGCTGATACTGGGTGGCGGAATTATCGGTTTGGAAATGGCAACCGTGTATGACGCACTGGGCTCGAAAATTTCCGTCGTTGAGTTTATGGACCAATTGATACCGGGCGCGGACAAGGACATGGTCAAGCCTTTGCATAATCGCATCGCTAAACGCTATGAAGCCATTTATCTGAAGACCAAGGTCGTTAATATTGAATCCTTGCCTGAAGGTTTGCGTGTGACTTTTGAAGGTGAACAAGCGCCTGAGCCGCAGTTGTATGATCGTGTGCTGATGGCAGTAGGTCGTCGTCCTAATGGTCGTCTGATCAATGCCGAAGCCGCAGGGCTGGTGGTGAATGAACGCGGCTTTATTCCGGTGGACAAGCAGCAACGTACCAATGTGCCGCATATTTATGCCATCGGTGATATCGTGGGCGATCCTATGCTTGCGCACAAGGCGGTTCATGAAGGCAAGGTTGCGGCTGAAAATATTGCCGGTCATAAGGCGTACTTTGAACCGCTGACCATTCCGTCTGTCGCGTACACCGATCCTGAAATTGCCTGGATGGGATTGACTGAAACACAAGCGAAGGCGCAAGGGATAGCCTATGAAAAAGGCGCATTCCCGTGGGCGGCTTCCGGGCGGGCACTGTCTGTGGGTCGTGAAGAAGGGCTGACCAAAGTGTTGCTTGATCCTAAGACTCGCCGTATTCTGGGCGCGGGTATCGTTGGGGTTAATGCCGGCGAATTGATCGCGGAAGCGGTGCTGGCACTGGAAATGGGGGCCGATATGGAAGACATCGGTCTGACGATACACCCACATCCCACGCTGTCCGAAACGTTGTGCTTTGCCGCTGAAATGGCAGAAGGCACTATCACCGACCTGCTTCCTCCTAGAAAGAGATAAAGTTAAACGGTGGGATTGGGCGATAAATTCGCCCAATCAATGCGTTGCGCGTGAAATAAAAATAGCTTGCACCGAACGACACCGGCTGAATCACGCGAAGCCGTTAACAAAGCCTGCAAGTTGCGCAGCCCCGCTATTTTCCGCACCTGATGCCGAGGTGTTGTAAAAAAGACACACTTTGTGAACCTTTTATGACAAATCACGGATTTCGATTGTGAGGGGGGCTTCTATGTGGATAATGCGTACCAGAAGTTCTGGTACTTGAACTTTGCTTTGGTCGGCGCTGCCGACACTAATAAAACATTTAAGGAGTATCACATGCAAAAGAAAATTATCGCTCTGGCTATCGCCGCTGCTATCTCTGCTCCAGCTTTCGCTGACACCAGCAACGTTACCGTATACGGTAAGTTCGACATGTCTTACGATTCAATCAAGACTGGCAACTCAACTGCTGGCGCCCAAGGCATCTCATCTAACCGTATTTCCAGCAACACAACATTGCTTGGTCTGAAGGGTTCTGAAGATCTGGGCGACGGTCTGTCAGCTATCTGGCAAATCGAATCTCTGGTAACTCCAGGTTCAGCTAACACTGCTAACACACTCGGCACTCGCAACACATTCGCTGGCCTGTCTAGCGCTGCTGCTGGAACTGTTCTTTTGGGTCGTCATGACACACCATACAAAATCTCTACTCGTGCTTATGACGTATTTGGCGATGGCATCGCTGATAACCGCTCCATCATGGGCGGCGGCGTAAATGCAGTTGCTTCTTTCGACGGTCGTCAAGATCAAGTTGTTGCTTACATCTCACCTAAGTTGGG
>CAIOSY010000049.1 GCA_903861075.1 uncultured Nitrosomonadales bacterium | reverse complement strand
TGCCGGACAAATCAACGGCACGACCGGATATGAAGAAGCCGCAGCGCAAGGCTTGCTGGCCGGACTGAACGCCTCGCTGCAAGTTCGCGAAATGGATGCCTGGTGTCCGCGCCGCGATGAGGCTTACATGGGGGTGATGGTCGACGACCTGATCACTCAGGGCGTGATCGAGCCGTATCGCATGTTCACCAGTCGCGCCGAATATCGTTTGCAGTTGCGTGAAGACAATGCAGATATCCGTCTGACCGAGATCGGACGTCAGTTAGGGTTGGTCGACGAGGCTCGCTGGCAGGCCTTTGAGAAAAAGCGCGAGTCCATCGCTTTGGAGCAGCAACGGCTGCGCAGCACTTGGGTGAATCCGCGCAGTTTGCCGGTTGAGGATGCACAGCGTGTGCTGGGAAAAAATATCGAACGCGAATATTCGCTGCATGAATTGCTGCTGCGTCCCGATGTGAATTATGCGAGTTTGATGACATTGACCGGTGCAGGCGTTGCGGTAGAGGATGAAAAAGTCTCCGAACAGGTGGAAATTCAGGCCAAATACCAAGGCTACATCGACCGGCAGCACGAAGAGATCAAGGGTAGCCTGAAGAATGAGGCGTTGCAATTGCCGGATAATCTGGATTATCGTGAGGTACGCGGCTTATCGACTGAGGCTGGGCAGAAGTTGAACTTACATAAACCCGAAACGATAGGTCAGGCCGCACGTATTTCAGGAATAACTCCAGCCTCCATTTCGCTGTTGCTGGTTCATTTGAAGCGCGGCTTTAAAGATAACAAGCCGTCCACACAAAACAAATATGACGTTAGCTGAAGAATTGCAACAAGGAATAAAGCAACTGGGTCTGTCCATCGACGACGAGACGCAGAAAAAGCTGCTCGCCTATCTGGCGCTGCTGGTCAAATGGAACAAGGTGTTTAACCTGACCGCGATCCGCGATCCGCAACAGATGGTCAGTCATCATTTGCTCGATAGTCTGGCAGTGTTGCCGCACATAGATGCGGGACGCTGGCTGGATGTAGGATGTGGCGCGGGATTACCAGGTGTGGTTATAGCGATCGTACGCCCCGATTTGCAAGTGACGATGCTGGACAGCAACAGCAAGAAGACGGGATTCGTGCAGCAGGCAATCATAGAATTAGGCTTGCAGAACGCAGAGGTTAAATGCGCGAGGGTGGAAGATTTTCAGCCTAGCGAAAAATTCGACGGCATCATTTCACGCGCTTTTACCGAATTAGGTGATTTCTTGCGGATCACGCGTCACCTGATTTCACCTGCTGGACGCTGGGTTGCCATGAAAGGGCTGGCTGAGCATGAGCTGGCTGGCGTGCCATCAGACTGCAAGATTGAAAGTGTCATTAAGTTAGCGGTGCCAGGATTGAATGCGGCGCGCAGTTTGGTTATTGCAATACCCACAGGAGCGTTGCCACAGTGACTAAAATAATGGCTATTACTAACCAGAAGGGCGGTGTCGGTAAAACGACGACGACCGTGAATCTGGCTGCGAGTTTAGCTGCGGCTAAACAACGCGTGCTGCTGATCGATTTGGATCCGCAGGGCAATGCGACCATGGGCAGCGGTATCGAGAAACGCGACCTGGAGGTCACGGTTTATCACGTGTTGCTGGGCACTAAAACCATTGCTGAGGCGTTGAAGCGGTCCGAAGTGGGAAAATACGATGTATTGCCGACCAATCGCGATCTGGCGGGTGCTGAAGTCGAGATGGTTGATCTGGCACATCGCGAGACACGACTAAGAGATGCCCTGAAACTCGTCTCAGACCAGTATGATTACGTGCTGATCGATTGTCCGCCTGCACTTAATTTATTGACTTTAAATGGATTATGCGCAGCCAAGTCGGTGATGATCCCGATGCAGTGTGAGTACTATGCGTTAGAAGGCTTGAGCGATCTGGTCAACACAATACGCAAGGTCAGGGCGAGCTTGAATCCTGTGCTGGAAATTGAAGGATTGTTGCGCACCATGTTTGATCCGCGCAATACGCTGGCGCAGCAAGTTTCAGCGCAATTACAGGAACACTTCGGCAGCAAAGTTTATCGCACGGTGATTCCGCGCAATGTCCGCCTGGCGGAGGCACCGAGCTACGGTGTGCCCG
>CAIOSY010000048.1 GCA_903861075.1 uncultured Nitrosomonadales bacterium | reverse complement strand
TGCCGATCAGGGACTGGAAAGCGGCGCTAAATCGCTTTACTATCCAGTTTGAAGACCGGATGCCGCAACATTAATGAATTCCGTTTACACAAAATCCAAGACACCCCCCGCGATTAAAACATTGAGAAAAAGCAATGCGGATCAAGCACAACGAAATCAATTTAATAATCAGGTTATGCAATCAACTATGTCGGTTATTTCTGCACAGGCGGCTCAACGACAACCTGCCAGCACTTCGAGTAGTTCATCCAGTATCTCATCCGGCTCAAGCAGGTCATCAGGTTCGAGCGGGTCCTCCGGTTCAAGCAGCTCAACAGGAAGCACTTCTAGTTGTACTGGTTTTTGTGCTATCGAGGCAGCCCCTGTCAGGCCGTGATAAAGGTCGTATTTAAGTTCGAAGTGCAATCACTGCTGGTTGCATGGTATTGATTCGTTATGCTTTGAGCATAACGCCTGTTGTTCCAACTGTTACAAAAATCGGGAGATTTGATTGTGAAAATTCGATGCTTAGTCACTGCTGCGATGGTTGTTTCTTGCTGTTCCACTGTTTGGGCGGCTCCAAAGGACGAGGTTGCGAACCTTCTTGCCAATAGTAAACCGGCTGTGGTCACGTTTTCTGACGGACAGAATACATGGAGTGGTCAAACCAAGGCTGTATCGTTATTTAACGGAGGTAAGGCAGTTATTGTGCATGCGAAATTCCTAACCTTGGATACGGATGGCGCATCTACAGAAATCAGAGCATGTGATCACAGCGCGAAAGCAGGAACTGCGCTACCTGATCTAAAGGGGAATCCAACCGACGCGAATGAGATTCCTTATTTTGTATTGCCCTGGTGTGGAGGTGCTGCAAACCAAACCAAGTGCGAAAAGAATTCAGCATACCGACAGCTAGGTTTGCAGAAGGGTGATTTAGCCGCTGTTATTTCAGGAGATAAGCTGGCTTTTGCCATAGCCGCAGATGTTGGTCCGGAAAAGCAATTTGGTGAAGGTTCTGTGGAATTGCATCGGCAACTTGGACATGAAACAGTAGGCAAAAAGGTAGGCAATCCAACCTGCGCCATAAACGAGTCTACGTCGTCTGAAGTTTTTTTAGTGGTCTTTCCAAAATCTAATAGCAAATGGTTGTCGCCGGAAGAAATTAAGAATAAGGGTGCAGTCCTATGGAGTGCTCTCCTACAGTAAAAATCCTATCTACAGAATTTCACTCGCGTCCTTGTTTTAGCAGGGTTCGTAAAGCGTAAATTGTCTGCGCAAGATACGCTTTGAGGTGCTGCGCATGCGTACCGTCAGGTAATAAAGGAAATAAATCTGCCTCATTTCAGAAAGAATGGCTAGGCCATGCCGTTTTCTTCAGTTCTCGCTGCAACTGCCAGGGTCAAGATGAGCTAAGAAAAGTGGGGCGCGGAAAACTGAAATTTCATTGACGAGCAAGGTTTGACACCGTACCATCTTGCGCTATACGTATAGTGAGGTGTTCTGTATGCAAAGAAGAATGACAATTTCGATTGACGAGGCTGTATATCAGGGTCTGATCAAAGTGATTGGGCGGCGCAAGATCAGCCGCTTTCTGGAGGAATTGGCGCGTCCCCTTGTTGTACCGGACGATCTTGAGGCTGGCTATCGAGCTATGGCTGCGGACACGGCACGCGAGCAGGAAGCTAATGCATGGTGCGAGGCCTTGTTAATGGACGGTATGAATGAAACGCGGTGAGGTATGGTGGGTGGAGTTTGATCCGGCAGTCGGTAGTGAAATTCGCAAAACCCGACCTGCGGTCATTGTCAGCAACGATGTCGCTAACCGTAATTTGGCGCGTGTACAAGTCGTACCGCTCACCAGTAACACGGAACGACTTTATCCCGGCGAGGCTCGTGTCACGGTGGCGGGGCAAGAAAGTAAAGCCATGGCGGACCAAATCATGACCGCCGATAAGCGACGTTTAAAAAGCAGCCTCGGCCAATTATCCGCCGGGGATATGGGGGCTGTTGAAAATGCCATCCGCACCCAGCTGGGTATGATGTAAGTCACTCGAATATCAACGCTTCGCAACGGATAAAATCCTGATTTATTTAACCAACTAATATTGTCAGGTAAAATACGTCCCTCTCTCCCAACGAAAGTGCGGCGTGCTACAACTAAATTTCGACAACCGTTTTGTAACTCAGCTACCCGGCGACGCGTCGGGTGCACTGCAATGCAGACAAACTCAAGGTGTTTGCTGGGCGGCGGTCGATCCGACACCGGTGCAGCGCCCGGCTTTATTAGCGCATTCAACGGAAGTCGCGCAACTGCTGAATCTATCCGGCGAAGACATCAATTCCAACGCATTTCTGTTAGCCTTCTCCGGCAATCAGTTATTACCCGGCATGAAATCCTACGCTACCTGCTACGGCGGCCATCAGTTCGGCAACTGGGCGGGACAATTGGGCGACGGTCGCGCGATTGCGCTGGGCGAAATCATCAATCAGGCAGGCGAACGCTGGGAATTGCAGCTCAAGGGCGCGGGCATGACGCCGTATTCTCGCCATGCGGATGGCCGTGCGGTATTGCGTTCGTCCTTGCGCGAATTTCTGTGTAGCGAAGCGATGCATCATCTGGGCATCCCGACCACGCGCGCCTTGAGTCTGATCACCACCGGGGACGCCGTTAAGCGCGACATGTTCTACGACGGTAATCCTGCACTCGAACCCGGCGCGATTGTCTGCCGCGTCGCGCCCTCCTTCATCCGCTTTGGCAACTTTGAAATTCTCGCGGCACGCGGCGAAGATGAGTTGCTGCAACGTCTGATTGATTTCACCATCGCGCGCGACTTCCCCGAAATCGGCGGGCCGGACAGCCTGGCGATCTGGTTTAAACAGGTTTGCATCCGCACCGCCAATCTGGTCGTGGCCTGGCTGCGCGTCGGTTTTGTGCATGGCGTGATGAACACCGACAATATGTCGATCTTGGGTCTAACCATAGATTACGGGCCTTACGGCTGGATAGACAATTT
>CAIOSY010000047.1 GCA_903861075.1 uncultured Nitrosomonadales bacterium | reverse complement strand
CCATCAAAATACTGGCTATCGCCATAATCACAGCAGTCACACGCTGAACAAGCCAGTCACGCAAGCCATAATGCGCACCGGTTACAACACGGTTCACCATAATATTACTCCGAGAAAGAAGGTTAAAATCAGGCTGACAACCAAGACGATCTTACTGCTGGCGCGAGCCTGTTTAAGATTACTTACATAATGCAAATCAATGGCTAAATAGCGCACACCGGCACAAAAGTGATGCAAGAATGACCAAAGTAACCCCAACGCTATCAACTTGAGTAACGGATGCGCCATAACAGACTGTAACTGAGTGTAAGTTTCAATTGAAGCGAGGCTGTATTGAAATGTTAATAACAAGAGTGGCAATGCTAAAAACAGTGCCAGACCACTTGCTCGGTGGAGTATAGAGATCAAACCCGGAAGCGGCAATTTGATGAGATGCAATGCAAGATGCTTTGGACGATTTTTAAGCATTATCAACCTTTGTCATGACAAAAAATACTAGGCGTAATACTACACCTTTTACATAGCATAAGAAAACCAAAAGATTTATGATGTGAGAACCTCATCATAAAAGGAGTTAATAATGAAAGCACCCGTACGTATCACTATCACCGGCGCAGCAGGACAAATCGGTTACGCTGCGCTGTTTCGTATTGCTAATGGTGACATGTTAGGTCGCGAGCAACCGATTATTTTACAGTTACTGGATTTACCCCAAGCTCAAGACGCCTTACGCGGCGTGATGATGGAACTGGAAGATTGCGCCTTCCCGTTATTGCAACAGGTTATTATCACAGACGATCCCAAAACGGCCTTTAAAGATACTGAAATTGCACTCCTCATAGGCGCACGCCCCCGCAGCAAAGGGATGGAACGGAAAGACTTACTGGAAGCCAACGGCGCTATTTTCTCCGCGCAAGGTAAGTTACTTAACGAATATGCGGCACGCCACGTAAAAGTTCTGGTTGTAGGCAATCCAGCCAACACGAATGCTTTAATTGCCATGAAAAATGCACCGGATCTTGATCCTCGCAATTTCACAGCCATGATGCGCCTGGATCATAACCGCGCCATTGCCCAGGTTGCGCAAAAATTATTCCAGCCCATCCGGGATATCAAAAAAATGATCATCTGGGGCAATCACTCTGGTACGCAGTATCCAGATTTGGATCATGCTGAAATTCGGGGTCGTTTGGTACGAGATATTCTGCCCGGCCAAAACTGGGTTGAAAGTGAATTTATCCCCTCAGTACAAAAACGGGGCGCCGCAGTAATTGAAGCACGCGGCCTATCTAGTGCTGCCAGTGCAGCGAATGCGGCAATCAGCCACATTCATGACTGGATACTCAGCTCCCATCATAACGACTGGGTTACCATGAGCGTCCCCTCTGATGGCAGTTATGGCATCCCTGAAGGGGTACTCTATGGCTTCCCTGTCACCTGCAAAAATGGTCATTATAAAATTGTTCAAGGACTCCCTATCAGTGATTTGGGCCGCAAACATATGCTAGACAGCCATCAGGAACTTCTCGATGAACGGGAATTAGTCAAACATCTACTCGGCTGAGATCCTTTATGTAATCTTATGTAATGTTGCTCTGGTGCATATCCTGTATTTACTATGTTTATGTCTATGAGCAACATTTTTGAGCGGCACGCTCCCATACATAGATACTGTTGCCGAAATTGGGCGCGAGTATCCGCCCGCTCAACAACGCCACCGCCATCACAAAACACCCCGGCCAGCGTATACACCAATATCCAACGAATAACAAGCGCTGATCAAATCAATAAAGTAACGTCAGATTCTTTACGTGCACATCCGTATTGCAGCATTGCAGCGCGCCACTCCTATTGCTCGAATCAGGAAAATTTATCGACGACGACAACGTCCTCTAGCGACAACGATCCGGGGCGGGGCAATGCATCACCGATACCTTTACCAATAACAACGAACATCACAATGCCATGATCGCCGGGCAGATTGATAATGCGCCCCTACCTCATCAAAATCAAATCCATCCATAGGACATGACTGATAACCCATATCCTGAGCCGCCAGCATTAAAGTCATAGCCGCCATGCCGCATGAGCGCATCCCCTCGTCACGTTGCATTTGTTCGTTTCCCCTATAAAACTGTGCCATCGCAGGCAGGATGCAATCCTGTACGGACTGGGGGGTGTTGCGCCAGTAGCGAACAGGATCTTTTTCCCAAGCCTTGAGATCTGCCGTTAATACGACCAGCAGCGAGGCATCTGTTAACTGAGCCTGATCCCATGCGGCGGCACGAATCTTTTTACGCTGTTCCGGATCGCGAACCAGCACGAAGCGCCAGTTTTGTATGTTCCACGCGGTCGGCGCCCGCATGGCCTGCGACATTAATTTTTCAATCTCTGCTTCTGTCATGCGGTGTTCTGCATCATATTCCTTGATCGCCCGGCGTGATTCGATTGCGTTTGAAACTTCCATGATCTCTCCTGTTATTAATGATTATCGAATGCAACCCTCAACATTAAGTCGAGCAATGTGCATTAAAGTTAAATAAGACATCTTTCCGACGGCGACATACAATTTGCTTATCCCATAGACGGCTGCTGTTATGAAGCGAGCATTGTGCCTCAGCTTCCGCTGGCGCGTGACGTCACTTCCGCCGCAACAAGCCATTTAAGGTATTCAACCCGGAAAATATTTAACCCACACAAACGCGATTGCGCCCGGAATTCTTGGCCTGGTAAAGCCCCTGGTCTGCACGATTAAGCAGTACATCTATGTTGTCTTCATTTGATGAAAGAGAGGATACACCAATCGAAACAGTAAATTGAAGCGGCAATCCGCTTTCAAGGGCTACATTGGCATTTTCGATAGACCTCCTCAATCTCTCGGCGGCATCTATCGCTTCATCTTTGCCAGTTTCCGGTAACAAGATAGCGAACTCCTCACCACCTAAGCGCCCGACAACATCAACTTCCCGCAAAGTCTGCATACAAATATCTGCTAACTTTTTAAGTGCGATGTCACCAACCTTGTGGCCATGCGCATCATTCACTCTCTTGAAAAAATCAATATCCATCATAAAAATGGAAAGTGGATTTTTATAGCGTACAGCACGATTGAGTTCCTGTTCAGCCAATTCCATAAAACGCCCTCGATTACTGACGCCAGTAAGGTAATCAACATGTGCCTGGCGCTTGAGTTCAATTTCGAGAAGTTTGTGGTCGGTAATATTAGTATGAATGCCTATCATTCTTATCGGTTGATGCTGCGCACTCCACTCAGTCACTTTACCGACAGAGCTTAGCCACACCCATTCCCCGTCTTTTGTCCGCATTCGGTATTCCATGTGAGTCGGACCGCCATTATTTAGACATTCACGGAAAGAGGCCATCACCGAATCGAGGTCTTCCGGATGTAGACAGTCCTGCCACTCTTGCAAGCTGGTATGAAACTCATCAGGAACACAACCCAGCATTTTTGGATACTCATCACTGACGGAGATTTCACCGCTTTGCACATTAAGATCAAACCAACCCTGACTCGCTGCACCCAGCGCAAGACGGAGGCGCTCTTCACTTCCCTTAAGCGTCTGTTGAGCTTGAGCCAGGCGTTGATTTAATAATTTCAAATAATATAAAGCCAATGTAGCCGCTGCCAGCGCGATTATTACGGTAATCAATAGCGGCAGTATCCAATATGGCAAGGGTTTGGGAGACGGATCATAAATGAATTCATCAAGCGAATAGCCTGGTTGTATCAAACCAGCCTTCACGAAAGTGTCTGCCATATGCTGCCAGCGTCCGGAATTCATGTGGCCGATTTCTATCAGGTCGGGGAAAATCAGCTTGCGCATCTCTGCCGCTTCAAACTCAAGATGAGCCCTTGTTTTCTCGACATGATACTTATTGATTAGCAAATCAATAATTTCATTGGGATGATCCATTGCATAACGCCAACCTTTGAGCGTGGCCGCGCGCAAAGCTTCGACGCGCTTGGGGTTGTTTCGCCGCTCCGCCTCAGTGGTGAACAGAATATCGCTGTAAAAATCTATTCTGTAGTTACTTGGATCAATAATATTATAAGCAATATTGCGTTGATTGAGGAAGTACGGTTCGTTGGTGAGATAAGAGTTGAAAGCTTGCACTTTCCCCGAAACCAGATCATCAAGCTTGTAACTACTGGGTAGAATCTCCATCTGAGATTGTGAAACACCTTCACTCAGAAACATGGTCAAGAAATCGGCATCGTCGGTAATGTTCATCAGCATGACCTTTTTGCCAATGAGATCATGGACTGAGTTAATTCCAGAATCCTTCCTTGTGAGCAATACCGAAGGGGAATGTTGGAATATCGCTGCCAGAGCAACGAGAGGCTTACCCTGTAGCCGTTGAAAAAGCACTTCGCTGTTACCCTCGCCATACTGAGCATGTCCGGACAGTACTTCTTGAACAGGCTGATGGGCGGGATCTCCGGCATGAAGACGGACTTCCAACCCTTCATCCCTATAGTAGCCCTGCTCTACAGCGGCGTAGTAGCCTGCAAATTGAAACTGATGATGCCAGCGCAACTGAAAATCAACCACATCTTTTTGCGCTACCTCCTGCGCACTGGCCTGAGTCTGAAGCGTAAAGACCATCACTATTGCAGCAACAATATAAGCGATAAAATAATTGCTTCGCATTCTGTGCTCTATAGATTAAGGGGGCAAAAAATTGGCGTATTTCATGAATCTCATTAGACTGTAGCAGACGCTCAAACATGCTAATAACGACTGGCAGCTTGACTATCGTTTACAGCTATTAAATTTCAATCCTATGAACAACGTGTTATAGCAATTACGGATCAACTCCGTCATTTTACGCCAACAAACGCGGGTTTATTTTTTTATGACGAAAATAATCTATGACGGTTAACAGAAACACACCGCCCGAGCAGGAGGACGCGGGGTGGATTTTTCCATTTCATGCCAAAATTTAATTGTTACTATCGTGTAAAATGCAAAAAAGATTGCGCAGCGGTTAGCCTTATTTTGAGTCTATCGGCCGCGTAGCAAGTCAAAATAAATATTGACAAAAAATGTATAAATTGAATGCGGATTAAAATCCTTCACACTGCACAAAAATCTTGTAGTTCTCTATAAATATTGGAGTTTTCATGTCAGGAAGTTTATTTATTATCAGCGCGCCGTCGGGAGCGGGCAAGACCAGCTTAGTCCATTCCTTGCTTGAAACTAATCCGCAAATTGCCTTGTCAGTTTCCTACACTACCCGCGCACCGCGAGACGGTGAAGTCGATGGCGTTGCATACAATTTTGTCAGCATCGATACCTTTGTTGAAATGGCGGGACGAGGTGAATTTTTGGAAAGCGCCGAAGTATATGGTAATTTTTACGGTACCGGACAAAACTGGATTCTTCAAGAAAATGCCAGGGATCGCGATATCCTATTAGAAATTGACTGGCAAGGGGCGGCTCAGGTACGCAAACTGTTCACCGACTGCATCAGCATTTACATCCTGCCGCCTTCAATGAAAGCACTTGAACAACGTCTAAATGGTCGGGGAAAAGACAGTCTTGACGTGATAAACCAACGAATGACGGCTGTTCGTGAAGATGTCGCGCATGTAGCTGAATTCGATTATGTTATCATTAACGACAATTTGACTGAGGCGCTGCATGAATTTAACGCCATTGTGTCAGCCGCCAGACTACGCGGCGTCAAGCAACTGGCTCGCCATCAGACTTTAATTAATCAATTACAGAATCCGGAGTAACTTATGGCTCGTATTACCGTAGAAGAATGTTTAGTTTTCATCCCTAATCGTTTTGATTTAACGCTTTCAGCCGCTTACCGCGCACGTCAGATCGCCAATGGTGCAACTCACCTGGTCTCTGAGAGCCGCGACAAACCCACTGTCGTCGCTCTGCGTGAAATCAGTCAGGGCAAAGTCGGCATAGAAATCCTCAACCGGGGACAGGCTTAATCGCTAACGCGCTTTAAACTTAAACTGAGTTGACGAGAATATGGCTGAAGCCGAATTTTTACTCGAAGAAGCTTCACGCTATCTAAAGCCTGAGGATGTCGAACACATCCGTATTGCCATTGAGTTTAGTCGAGAGGCACACCAAGGTCAGACACGTCAATCAGGAGATCCTTACGTTACGCATCCGATTGCCGTGGCGCGTATGCTCACGCCCCTGCATCTTGATGTGCAATCCATTATTGCGGCATTGCTGCACGATGTCGTAGAAGATACCGATATCACCACAGCACAAATTGCCGAAAAGTTTGGCACCCCTGTGGCAGAATTAGTTGACGGGCTAAGTAAACTGGAAAAAATCCAGTTTGAAACCCGAGAAGACGCACAAGCCGAAAATTTTCGCAAGATGCTCCTTGCCATGGCGCGGGATGTGCGCGTGATACTCATCAAGCTTGCAGATCGCTTGCACAATATGCGCACACTGGATTCGATGCGGCCCGACAAATGCGCTCGCATCGCCCGTGAAACAATGGAAATTTACGCGCCGATTGCAAATCGACTGGGGCTAAATGAAATATATCAGGAATTACAAGATCTTAGCTTTAAATACATACACCCGAATCGTTATGCCGTATTAGCAAAAGCACTTAAAGTTGCACGGGGAAATCGTCGCGAAATCGTCAGTAAAATACTGGATGCCATACGTTCACAGCTCGAAAAAAAACTTATTCATGCAGATGTGACGGGGCGTGAAAAAAACATCTATAGCATCTATAAAAAGATGCAGGCCAAATCACTGGCTTTTTCAGAGGTATTGGACATTTATGGTTTTCGTGTGCTGGTCGACGATTTTGCATCCTGTTATGTCGGCTTGGGGGCGCTTCATGCCTTATACAAACCCATCCCCGGGAAATTCAAAGATTACATCGCCATTCCGAAATCTAACGGTTACCAATCACTGCACAGCACCCTGATCGGCCCCTTTGGTGCCCCTATTGAAGTCCAGATTCGTACCCGCGAAATGCACAAGATTGCCGATGCAGGCGTTGCCTCACACTGGATGTACAAAACAGGTCCTGCAAACATCAATGAATTACACAAGAAAACCCATCAGTGGCTGCAGGAACTGCTGGAAAGTCTGAACAACAGCAATAGTTCTGCCGAGTTTATGGAACATCTGAAGGTCGATCTGTTTCCGGATGCAGTTTATGTCTTCACGCCTAAAGGCAAGATACTCTCTCTGCCTCGAGGCGCAACCGCCGTTGACTTTGCGTACAGCGTACATACCGACATTGGTGACCGGTGCATTGCTGTGAAAATCAATCACGAACTGGTGCCCTTACGCAGCGAGCTTAAAAACGGCGACCGGGTAGAAATTATTACAACCGCACATGCCAAGCCCAATCCTGCCTGGCTATCTTATGTCACCACCAACAAGGCACGCGGCCACATACGTCACTTCCTCAAAACCATGCAATCGGGCGAGTCGGAACAACTAGGTGAACGCCTGCTCAATCAAGCTTTGCACACGCTAGGCATTAAATCCGCCGAACTCACAGAAGCAAACTGGAACAAGTTATTTAACGCGACCGGAATAAAAACGCGTCAGGAAATTTTAGCGGATATCGGCTTAGGTCGCAGACTCAACATGGTTGTTGCACGACAATTAACAGGAAAAACCGACACACATGAAACCCTTGCCAGCCCTGCTATTAGCATACAGGGCACGGAAGGCATGGCCGTACAATTTGCCGCATGCTGCCACCCTATTCCTGGCGACCCTATTATCGGCATTATTAAAAATGGTCAAGGACTCGTAGTACATACCCATGATTGTCCTGCACTACGAAAAGTGCACAACGGACAATGGCTTGATGTCGTCTGGGACAAAAATATCACACGCACCTTTGCCGTCAACTTAAAACTCCTCGTTGCCAATCAACGGGGGGTACTGGCAAAAGTGGCTGCGGCCATTGCGGATGCTGAGTCGAATATTGAAAATGTCAGCTTTAGCAATGAAGGAGAATACACCGCACTCCACTTCACCCTTGAGGTCAATAATCGTCAACATCTGGCCGGCATCATGCGCAGTATGCGTGCTATCCCGGAAGTCATTAGAATAATTCGCGTACAAAATACCTAACCCTACAGCACGACCATGTTGAAAGAAGCCCTATTCACCGCTAAAAATGTGATGCAACCTGCGCATACACAGCAACTCGCCTTTTTGGCCACCGTTTACGGCACCCTACTGATCATAGGTGCAACCTTAATTCCCGCAATCGGCATCTGGTATCTGACGGTCTTCGCAAACACACCTGAATTTTGCACTGTTAACCACGAATTTCACGAATTTGCCATTGCCATTGCAACCCTGCTGGGTGGCTTTATCTCCTACGTTTCATGGCGCAGCTATCAGGCTTCCGGTGAAATTTTTCTACGCTGGATAACCGTTTCCTTTGCTTCATTCACACTGATCTATGCACCACATGGTTTATTAACCCGCATGGCATCCCATAATATCTGGCTGTTTTTACTCTATGGCCCCGTATCACGTCTGGCGATGCTAGGCTGCCTGTTCTACGCGCTCATTCAATATGGCAAGCCTACCGAAGACCCGGCAAAACTATCTCAACAGGGATTCTGGCGGCATGTTCTGATCGTATGCCTTGTTACCATTACTGGCGTTGCGCTTCTTGCCTATACACCTATCGCCAGCAGCCCCTGGTTGCGTATGCCCATGGAATTAGCCGCCATGATGCTGGCATTTGTCGGCGTGAGTATCATGATGCTCCGCAAAATCAGCTCACCTTTAATGAAATATTACGCTGTCTCTTTGGCAATCTTCGCTCAGGCCGCTATTGCCTTTATGCTCAGCCGTCCGTGGACTCATCTGTGGTGGTTCGCACATATCATCTTTGCCGCCGGATTTTTTGTTTTAAGTTTTGGTGTGATCCGCGCCCTGCTCACAACACGTTCTTTTTCCCTGGCCTATAGCCAAGAACAATTGATGCGATTTTTAGAACAAAGCAAAGCGCAGACCGAAACACTTAACATCGATCTGCTCGCCCAAATCAGTAAACGCAAACAAGTTGAAGCCGAACTCAAAAATCACCAGCATAATCTAAGCCTGTTGATTGATGAACGTACCGCCGAGCTGTCCACAGCCAAAAATATCGCCGAGACAGCCAATCAAGCAAAAAGCATTTTCCTGGCTAACATGAGCCACGAACTGCGCACCCCGATTAGTGGCATACTGGGCATGACCGAAATGGCACTGCATCGCGCCAGTGAGGCAAAACAAATAGACCAATTGAACAAAGTAAGAATATCCTCACTGCATTTGCTTGGCATAATCAACGACATCCTCGATATTTCTAAAATTGAAGCCGAACAACTCAAACTTGAATCGATTATTTTCAATTTGAATGGCGTGATTGAAAATCTCAGCAACATCAATCAACCCCTCGCCACTCAAAAAGGACTGGATCTCATCATAGAAATACCGCCTGAATTGACTCACACGTCATTCAAGGGAGACCCTTTGCACTTAGGGCAAATACTCATCAATCTCGTTGGGAATGCACTCAAATTTACACAAACGGGGTCAGTAAAATTATCCGCCCAACTACTGGAAGAAAGTGCGGACAGCATTTTCTGCCGCTTTGAAGTGAGCGACACCGGCATAGGAATTTCAGCCGACGCTCAAAAGCGACTATTCACGGCTTTCGAACAGGCCGACTCATCAACGACCCGAAAGCACGGTGGCACAGGTTTGGGTCTTGCGATTTGCAAACATTTAACCAGAATGATGCACGGCAATATCGGCGTAAACAGTCAACCAGGCACAGGCAGCACATTCTGGTTCACAATACGACTGGAGAAAACAGCGCAACTTAACGCGCCTACACTTCCTTGCAAAACGGCCATAGAACAGATAAAAGTTCACCATTTAGGCGCTAATATCCTACTGGTGGACGATGACCCCTTGAATCTGGAAATTACCTGCTGGATGCTGGAAGAAGCGGGACTGATCGTTGAACAGGCAATCAACGGCCTTGAAGCGGTGGAAAAAGTACGCGGCACGGATTACGACTTAATTCTGATGGATATGCAGATGCCACTGATGAATGGAATGGAAGCAACGCGTATCATTCGTACACTAACGAAAGTCCAACAGCCGCCCATTATTGCTTTTACAGCAAACGCCTTCGAGGAAGATAAACTTGCGTGCTTAAACGCCGGCATGAATGATCACATATCCAAACCACTGGTTCAGGAAGCCTTCTACCCAATGCTACTCAAGTGGCTGGATGCGCCCTTAATCATCGGCACCGTATAAATGTAACAGTTTTAGGATCGCTGCGGCTTTGTCAAACGTTTCCTGGTATTCAGCATCACACACAGAGTCCGCGACTAAACCACCACCTGCCCAGCAGCGTATTGTGTGATCCGAATAGACCAGGGTACGAATAACAATATTGGTATCCATATTGCCATCGAAGCCGATATAACCGATAGCACCACAATACACTCCACGTTTATTCGGCTCCAGCTCCTCTATGATCTGCATCGCGCGTAACTTCGGCGCACCGGTAATGGAGCCGCCGGGGAAGCAATGACTTAATATGTTCAGTGCATCCTGCCCCCCTGCGAGCTCACCTTGTACCGTACTCACCAAATGATGAACATCCGCATAGCTTTCAATGGCGAATAAATTCGGCACATGAACCGAACCTGTTGTGCAGCATTTACCCAAATCATTGCGCAACAAATCGACGATCATCAGATTTTCCGCTCTATCCTTGGGATGTACACTTAACTCGGCAGCAAGTTGCGCATCAAGTACCGCATCTCTGTCACGAGGCCTTGTACCTTTAATCGGTTTGGTTTCAACTGAGCGCCCCCGTACGCTGATAAACCGCTCTGGAGAGGCGCATAAAATCTGTATTTTTGGAAAATTTAAAAAAGCAGAATAAGGTGCGGGGCTCATTTCGCGAAGTTTAAGATAGGCAGCAAAGGCATCGCCCGTTGCCCTAGCTTCAAAACGCTGCGCGAGATTAACCTGATAACAATCCCCTGCATGAAGATAATCCTGCACGCAATCAAATGCCGCAGCATAACCCTCGCGCGTAAAATTGCAAACGATCTTGCCTTGCACATGAAACGTATCATCCACCTGAGGTACTGGCAATTGCAAACAGGCAAAAATTTGCACTAACAAAGCGCTGGTCTCTGGAAATTTTTGATGCGACACCAACCGTGCCGTATGTGCTTTGTGATCGACAACCAGTGCCCAGTCATAAATACCCACCATCATGTCGGGTAGACCCTCCCGGCCTTGCTCGTGACGAGAGGCTAAATCATAAGCCCAATAGCCCAACACCCCTCCGGCAAAAGGCAAGTCTGCAACAGAAGGAACAGGCTCACCCAGTTCTTTACGCAACAAGATAAATGGATCTGCGTCCAGGTCGCTTAACACACGCGTGTGGTGAGGCGCAGCCGTCAGAATATCGTATCGCCCCATACCCCCGCTATCCAACCAGACGGCCCAAGGCAGTTTAACGAGCGCAGAGAAATAGCCGGCCGCATCCTGTGTATAAGGTAAGTTCTGACTATAAAAATTCATGGGATTACAAAAATTGACATCATTATTACTGCATGACCTGTTCTAGCGATTTTTCGGTGGTAATTTTTTGCAGCCATTCGCGTATCAAAGGCAAGGCTGCGGTCGCTGCTTCTTCACCGATTTTAATGAGATGCAATTTGCTGACCGTATCAATCTCCGGTGTCGGGCCAACGACGGGCCGGATGACAATCTGGGCTGATTCCAGCTCTTGGGACAGGATAGATTGACGCATGATGCGCAAGCTCTGTTTGAGGATATCGATAATATTTTTGAGTGCGGGGGCATCTTTAGGCTGTTGCGAAATATCTACCGCGATAATAAAGTCCGCGCCCATTTCACGCGCCAGAGTTACCGGAACCGGCTTTTTTAAATCGCCATCGACATACTCTTCACCCGAAATTAAAACCGGATAAAACACGCCAGGTATACTACTGGAAGCCCGGACGGCCATTCCTGTATTACCATGATTAAATGCAACAGCCTTCCCGCTAGATAACTGAGTGGAAACGGCAAAAAAAGGTTTTTCAAGTTGCTCAATTGAACGGTTTTTCAAAGCACGATTGATAAAATCTTGCAACTGTTCACCACGTACATAACCTCTCGTGGAAAAATCATAATCTTTGAGCTGCTCTCTATCCATCTCAAGGGCCAATTTCTCCAACGCGACACCGCTATATCCACCCGCATACAAGGCGCCGACCACACTACCCGCACTGGTACCGAGCACCATATCAATATGAATATTATTAGCTTCAAGTACCTTAATCACACCAATATGTGCAAAGCCACGATCACCGCCACTGCCTAGCGCCAGGGCAACAACGGGCTTATCAGATTGCAAAGGCGCAGCGTAAACGGCTTGAGGTGGAATGACATCCTTATACTGCAAAGGAGGAGGAGTCGCACACGCTGCCAATACCAAGGACAAAAATAACGAACAAATTTTGAGCATTATCTTAAACAGTCACCCCAATTAGCTCTTTTTATGGAACATCAAATCGCTATTTCAGCATATTTACAGACACATAACCCTGCTCTGGATTGTACCTTATAAGCCGCGCGCCGCGCTACTATCAGGCGAATGGCCATTAACCTAAAAAAAGCAGTTAACCTCCTTCCAGGATGAAGATCCGAGCGTAAATTGGTGGCGGTCGGTGCGTTATTTT
>CAIOSY010000046.1 GCA_903861075.1 uncultured Nitrosomonadales bacterium | reverse complement strand
GCGCCGTTTTAACCCCATTGTAGCGAATGAATGTACGTGACTAACAAATCGGATGCTTTTTTCACCCAAAAACCTGTCAAGCACTTTTTGAAATATTTTTACAGGGGCGAGCAGTTACATTATCTCAAAGTTTCATCAGCACCAATCTGCACTGCGAATTATCAAAATCCCGGATTGAGTTCTGCGACATGGACCAACCCGGCCTGTATGTCGAGGTGCGTTCCACCAGCCAAGGTCAGGGTACATTCTACTGGCGCTACAAAGATAACACCGGCAAAACTTGCCACCAGAAGATCGGGCGCACGTCTGACATTAGTCTCGCAGATGCTCGGAAACAGGCCAAGACGTTGAAGGCTGAGATTTCTTTGGGCGCAGATCCACGGGCAACAGCAAAGGCCCAACGTGCCATCCCGACGCTGGGTGACTTCTTCGATGACACTTACCTTCCATATGCCAAGGTTCACAAGCGGAGCTGGAAACGCGATGTGCAATTGTTCTCGCGCATCAGGACTGCATTCGGTCATCTCAGGCTGGATCAGATACAGAAACAGAAGGTTGCGGTCTTCCATGCCGGTCTGATGGAAGTCGAAGGTCTTTCAGCCAGCAGTGCAGACCACTGTCCTAAACTTTTACGCAGAATTTGCTCAATGGCGCTGGAGTTTGACTTGATTGAAAAGAACCCGTTGTCTAAATTTGCTCTATTTAATCATGATAATAAGGTTGAGAACTACCTGAATGACGAGCAACTGGGCAAGCTGATGGATGTGTTACGGACGGATGCAAATCGGCCTGTCTGCAATATCGCCATCCTCTTGCTGGGCACTGGTTGCCGCCTGAATGAAATCCTGTCTGCGAAGAAGTTGGATATTGATGTCGCCAACCGCATTCTGCGTATTGCTGCCACTAATTCCAAGAGCAAACGTGTCAGGACGGTGCCGTTGAATGATGCCAGTCTGGATATCATCCTGAAGCAGATGGAGGACACGAAGGGCTACGACTACTTGTTTATCAATCACAAAACGGGTGCAAGGTACACCACCATCATGAAGGTCTGGACGAGGTTGCGGGAAAAGGCTGGCTTGCCACATTTGCGCTGCCACGACCTAAGGCATTGTTTTGCAAGCTTTTTAGTGAACTCCGGGAGGACTCTTTATGAAGTGCAGCAAATACTGGGCCACAGCCAATCCATCGTCACGGAAAGGTATAGTCATCTGTCCACGAAGACTTTGCAGAGTGCGGCTAACTGCGCCAGTGTGATGATTAAGGGTGCAATGCTGGCTTCTGTGACGGCGGTGCCGGAATTGCCTTCCGGTGACTTGCAGGGTGATGTGATCGATGTAGTGCCGGTGGAGTTGCCTGAGATGCTTCAGGCGGCATGATCGGGGTAGGCGGCAAGTGATTGTTCCGGGGTGGGTACTGGTTTGGCTCGCCTCGGGATGTTTTTGTATGACTATCGGAAATTAGAGTGTAATTTTTGATATTGGTCGGGCATGGCGTGATTTTTGCTAAAATCAGTTCATTCTCATAATGCAGTCTGTGCATCAATTACTGGAGACACAATATGTCTACGTTTTATCCAAAGCAAGGTGTATCCTCATGCGAAATTGCCGGAGCCGTTGCGCTTGCCGCGTTGCATGATCTGCGTGTCAATCTGTTTACTTTCGCAGGATTTCCACAGATCTCCGTGTCAGAGGCTCCCAATGACAAGTTTACTATCACCCTGTCATGGAGTAGTAAGACCGGGAAAACAAGTTTAGTTACATTTGAATTGGATGAGAAGGTCGCGTTTGCGGCAGCTAACCGCTTCAAAAAAGAGCAAACATATGACACCAATATTTTTGAGACAATTCAGAATGCTTTGGTTGAACTTGAGGGCGAAAGTGCTCGCTAGTCCTCGAATCGCCTGATTTTTGCGAACACACATGAGAGCAACTACCGTAATGACAAAAGCAACACAGCAAGATAAATATCGTCTTATAGACTTGTTTTCTGGTGCAGGAGGGATGACCCTTGGGTTCACTGATGAGAGATTTTTCGGTGGGTTTGAATGTGTCCTGTCAATAGACAACGATGCCGCAGCAATGGCGACACACAAGGCCGCATATGCCGCTCCCGGCGTAGTTGGCAACATTGAAGATTGGCTTCAAACCAACCCGGACATTCCATATGCAGATGTCGTGATTGGGGGGCCGCCATGTCAAGGCTTTAGCTTGCTCAATAAGAACAGAGTTGGAGATGGACGTCGCGCTTTGTGGGAACCATATATGGACGTTGTTGAACGCAGCGGTGCATCCATGTTTGTGATGGAAAATGTCCCAGAGCTATTGCGTTCCGATGAGTTCAATGATGTTGTCAATCGTGCAAAAAACATGGGGTTTAGTCTGATTCATGATGTTGTAAATGCCGCCGATTATGGCGCTGCGCAGACAAGAAAAAGAGCTATCGTTATTGGTTGGAAAATGGGACAAGCTGGTGTGCCAACCCTTCCAGTGCAAACACATTCAAAAGATGGGAAAAACTTTCCATTGTGGCGGTGTGTTCGTGATGTGATCGGCGACTTGCCAGACCCAGAGGGTACTGAAATACGCACATGCCCACCTCCGTTGAATCTTCATTTTGGGCGTAATCCCACTCAGGTGAGCCTTGCTCGCTATCGTTCAGTCCCTGTTGGCGGTAATCGTTTTGATCTGCAAAGGAATGCGCCAGAAATAACTCCTGCGTGTTGGATTCGTAAAACATCTGGCGGCACCGATTTGTTTGGTCGTCTTTGGTGGGATAGACCAAGTGTGACGATTCGGACGGAATTCTTCAAACCGGAAAAAGGGCGTTACCTGCATCCTGAAAAGCATCGTCCTATTACGCACAGAGAGGCCGCACGGATTATGGGTTTCCCAGACGATTTTCCTTTCGTTGGATCGAAAACGGAAATTGCACGCCAGATTGGCAATGCCGTTCCCCCTCCTTTGGCAGCAGCAATAGCTAAGGTCATCTACAAAGCTCTTTTTGCCAAGGTGTTGACCAAGGCTGCGTAACTATGGCCGGTAGATCAAGCTTTGCTTTAAGCATATAGGATAGAAAATATGGCTAGACGTTCACGGCAGCAAGATCCAGAATCACTTCGCAAGGAGTTGCTTGATCTCATAAAAAATTTCGAAGTAGAATTGAAAAGTGATGATCTTCGGGGCAAAGTTATAGCCCTTGTGCCTGCGCATCACATTCTTCGAGACTTGGGCAGTTCGTTGATTCCGAAGGGCGTTGCAGCATCTGCTCGCGATCGCATCATTCTCTATCTGACAAAATATCCACGGCAGGTCATCAAAGGTGATGAGTTGATGGTTATTTCAGGCATTGGCGAGTGGGCAAGACGTGTTCGTGAACTGCGCGTTCAGTTTGGTTGGAGTATCGCGACAGGTGTCACAGCCAAAGAAATGCTCGAAGAAGGAGAGCTGGATTTAACTGAGTTTGGCATTGAGCGATTAAGTCCTGATAACTATATTCTTCTGGATGAAAGTCAAGACAGAGATGCCGCATTCCGATGGAATAAAGCAAATGAAATTCGCAAGAAAAAGACTGCCGTCAAGGATAAACTTCTTGAGTTTTTGGTGGAAAATGTAGGCAAGCCCGTGACAGGCGAGGAGCTTCGCTATGTTGCTGGTGACAAAACTGAATGGGCGAGGCGGGTTCGAGAACTTCGTACCGAAGAGGGTTGGGCTGTGACAACGAAGAACATGGGGCGTCCTGATTTGCCCATAGGTGTATATCTTCTTGAAGACACACATCAAGCACCACCACATGATCGGAAGATTCCTGATGATGTGAGACGTGCAGTTCTCAGCAGAGATGAATATTCATGCCAGCACTGCATGTGGAATCATTCTAAGTGGAACAAGGCAGATCCAAGGCATCTTGAGTTGCATCACAAAATTCATCATGCAAAGGGTGGCGAGAACACAGAGGAAAATTTGATTACGCTTTGCACGGTTTGCCACGATAAAGTTCACCGTACAGAAAAGTAGCCCAGTAGATTTTTAGCCCCAGTTTGATTTGCATCTTGATGGGGCGCAAGAAAATTTGCCTGCCACTCGACGCACCCGGCGAATCGACGGTGACCCGGTTGAATTAACGGGGGACTTTAGGGGGGTGAGCCACTCCGGCAGGTACCCGCCTTGCCCCAGAAACTGCCCGACTGCGACCCGTTTCCGGGCCGGGATCACTGCCCCCATCCGGCAGTCCACCGCGTCCGTCTCGGTACAAATTTTTTGGGCCGGTTCCAGTTTCCACCCGTCGCCCGGTGATGCCAAATCGACGCCAGTTCTGTGCAGTTCTGTTTTCGTTCGGTGAAAATTTGTGGCAAGCCGTTGACGCTGTTCGGGAAATATTTTGGCCAGCAAGTCGGTTCCGAAATCCAGTTCGGGATAGGTTCGGCTGGTGAATTTTGACTGGACAAGTATTGCAAAATTTTGTCTGTTTTCTTCAACTTTCAGCATAAAAACAAAGACTTAGTGCTGTACTGTTAATCCGCAGGTCCCTTGTTCGAATCCAGGTCGGGGAGCCAGTATTCAAGCCACTTCTGCAAAGAAGTGGCTTTTTACTTTCTGGCGACCGTAGCTGAAACGTAACCATTTTAGAGTCTCACAGAATCAAGCCTTGCTGCTGCCGCACTCAGGTGGTCAGAAGCGAGGTGGGCATATCGTTCCACCATCGCGCTGCTTTTCCATCCACCCAACTGTTTCAGCTCATGAGTCGGTGTCCCACTCATCCGGTGCCAACTCGCCCAGGTGTGTCTCAAATCGTGCCAGCGGAAATTTTCAATGCCCGCACGTTTTAAAGCCGCTCTCCAAGCTCGTGTATTTGCAGTGACAATAGGCTTTCCGTTGTAAGTGAAAACACGAACAGGGTGTTTGCCATTTTGCCTTTGCAGCACCTCCATGGCTTGAGCGCTGAGCGGAACCGAAATATGGTCTCCGTTCTTTGACTCGTCAGCCAGAACCCACATGTGCGATGTTGCGAGATTAATGTTTGCCCATTCCAGCAACATCACATTACTCTGGCGTAGTCCTGTTTGTAATGCGAACAGGACAATATCGCGCTGATGTAGGGGGAGTTCACCTAATAATACTTTCACCTGTGCCGGTGTGATAAATCGCACCCGCCCAGTTGGTTCTTTATACAACTTTACCTTGGGCACTTTGTCGCACCATTCCCAATCATCCCGCGAGCGAATGAGAATAGAACGAATCAGTGCCAAATAGCGGTTCGCCGTGGATTTGGTGGCTTCCTTGATGCGAGCATCCTTGATGTCGGCAATCACCTGTGGTGTGATTTGATCCAGCGTCATGGAACCAAGATATTTATCCAGCCATTTAAGTTTGGATACATCATCCCGGTGACTCGCCTTGTCGGAAGTTTCCTTCAACCAGCGTACTACCGCTTCCTTCCAGGAATGCTTAGGCTTAACGCCCAACCTATTTTGCTCCCACAGCTCCACCTTGCGGCGGTCGTGGTACTCCTGAGCTCTTAGCGGGTCGGCAATGCCAGTGCTTTCCTGTATTGTTCGTCCATTGACTGTGATTTTGATCCAGTAGACGGACGAGTCTTTACGTTGGTATAGTGACATGGGGTATTCTCCTTTGTGTCACCTTGCACCATTCGCGTGACGTATTGTGATCTTATGTATCCTAGCAAGTCAACTCGGACAAACACCCAAGATCGACCAATCTTGCAGCCGGGAATTTTTCCGGCCTTTGCCCGGATTTGTAGGGTGACCGGATGGATTTTCAAAAGTTTGGCAGCTTCACTTAAATCGAGTGTGCAGGCTGAGTCGTCGCCCATGGGGTGCATAGGTAATTCCTGATTGATGACACCCTCGCTGCTTGTCTTTAATAAATTTTTCATAGTGAAACAGCGTCCTCATGCTTATTGCCGTCCGCATCGCTGACGGCGCTGGCACTGTCAGTTTGTGGCTGCGTTTTATAAATTAGCTGAAGTAGGGTGATTCCTTCATTTTTGAGTCTGCGCAAGTAGTACAGCGTTTTTGGTGGCTCGGCGGTATCCTTGCGGTTACGACGTTTCACCTCTGCACGGTAAAGTGCAACCAGTTTCCCGGTCTGCGAGCGAACCCCAAAAAAACCAGGTGAAGCCCATAGCCGATAGAGCAGGTGATGCAGGCTGCTTGATGAGGCCGTTCGGACGCCGTCAATGATTGCGTGACGCCAGTCCTGGTATTTGGTTTCGTTCATTCGCCAAGTTAGCCTTGTCCCGGCTTCCTTAGGTTTTGGGAGCTCGACCAACTCGTAGCCATCAAGTTGTATCCGCTCTTCCTTTATTCGCGCATTTCGTAACTTTTCGATAGCGTGCGCGGCATGGCTGCCAAGTTCAGGTGAGGTCACCAATAGCCACCAATAAACGGTATCCTGATTTAGCCAAAATATGGTCATCGCATTGCCCAAGCCTTTGCGTTTGCGGCGGGCACGCATATTTCGATCCGCCAGGGCTTGGTAGTTCATGTCAAATTTATTAACTAGATGCTCGATTCGAGTAACTTTTACAGATCCTGATTCGTAGTGGTCGTAGCCATGGCCAAACGCATCAGCTAAGCGCTGCATGACGACATTGCGGTTAGTAAAAATCAGCGGATTTAGCTTTGATTTCATTTTAGTTCACATATTAATTTAGAGAGCCAAGCTTAAATAATCCTTATAATTTATGATGTAACAACTAATTAATGGTATTGTGTGTAATTATTGTTCACAGTTTATATGGGTGATTAAATGGCGCGTCCAAGTAAATTCAAATCGATTCAGGAGCGGCACGAGGCAGATATGGACTCATTCAATCTCATGCGAGAGATACTTGAGATGAGTCGCCTGTCCTCCGGTGCGCTGGCTGAAAAACTAAGTAAGGATGTGGACGGACTTACGGGCGATACGATCCGCCAATATTCATGTGGTCGTCGGAGGATGGGAGATGAGCGGCAAAAGCTGATGGCGCGGGCGGCTGCGAAACATGGCTACGTGACTCCGCGTGTTGCAGTGCTATCGGGGTTTGTGCGCGATTCCCGCAAATTCACAAATATGAAGGCGGAGTTGTCGGAGCTATCCCAATCTGTAGGTGTGGCACGAAAGCGCGCATCAAAGGCGGCTGTGCTGAATTTTGACGCGGCGCTAAAGTCGTTGGTTGCGCTAGGCTGGAATGATTCGGAAATTGTTGGATTAGCGATCACGGCAATAGAGCGTGCGTGTCATCCTGATGATCGTACCGGCGGTGGAATGGTTGACATGGGGCTAATAACAGGAGTGCTCACCCAGCAACCTACGCAGGCGGAGGCGAAGTGGGTCAGCTGGAAATGCATGCCATTGACCGAAGTACAACCTTCTGATCTTTTATAAAAAATTCAGGGTAAAAAAGGTAAAGAATAAGTAGTTCCCACACGCCGTCAGGGGTGTGGGAACCGGGGTTAAATGCCAAAGCATCGTTAAGACTTGGTTTGCACCTCATCTCACTTATTCATCTGCGGAAACTCCGCACTTCCAATTTGCCATCGAGTATTCCGAGCAACTCTTTGACCATCGACTGTCGTAAATATGCAACTCGGGCATATTTACCGCTTCGATAACGCTGAAGTGGCGTTCCGATTCTAATTAATCATCGGATTTTGAGACCTTCCCTGTCGATACACTGACAGTCACCGTGCAATAGGTGCGATTTTCCGTAATATCTACGGTAAGCATTAAAGTTGAAATTGTTATTCAAAAACAATGAATAACCCCATCCTTCGTCTTGGTAAATCCGCCGCCAAGCGGATACATGCACAGCGCCAACTGTGCATGTCCTACACGTTCCGGTGCCACCCGGTTACACCACACAAATACGACTGCTCTAGGCTTTCGCTCTAATGACAAACAGCCAGTCTGCCAATACGAGTCTTCCTGCGATGGCGCGGTACATAGCCCGCCATCGCCTACTTGCCTAGTCTGCCCCTCCATTAATCGCATCGCTGCGAAACTTGTACAGCGGAACGTTGCCTACGTTCCCAAGCTGGAGGTTTCCATCTTAGTTTTTATCGGCTAAACATTTAGCGTGCCGGCTCAAGTTTGATAAATATTTTGCAGGATCATCCCACCCACCCCTACAGCGAACAGCGGCTGTAACAGGCTATCAGGAGGCCGAGATTCCAAAGCGCCTTCCCTACGTTTATCCACTCTCATCACCGCTGGCTTACTGTCTCTGTGAAACAGCGCACGCACCTTTCGGCTTACTCACCCTTGCGGGTTTTCGTCATGTTCCCAAGGGCACCTCGTGGGTGCCTCGTACTACCTTAAGCTATCCATCTATCCACCCGGCTTGCGCCGACTGGACAAGCTGCGCCAGTTCTCCCTTGCAGCCCTGTCACCTTACGGCGACCTCAGAAGCCTTGTAGTGGTCAACCTTGCCTACCCTCGCGGGCAGTCTCAGCGGCAGGATTTTCACCTGCTCCGATAAAACAGGGTTTCCGGTTTCATACCTTGCGGTAATTCCCCGTTGGCCCGTGTCGATGTCGCCCAATCTCCCCGCCGACAGGGCAGGGTGGAATGAAGTCGAAGGTGGGATTGCACCCCAGCGCTCCGTTACAGCCGCACCAGCCCAATTACGGGCATGCGGCTATCGCAGTCTCTACCGACTGGCGGTCGGTAGATGAGCCATCCGGCTCTTTGTGTGTATCACGTGGGGTTGGCGCCCCGACGTGATTCTTTATCGGGGTGGCAACCCAGGACGATGGGGCGATGATACATCGCCAAAAGCCCTTTTTTGTTTAGTTGGAATCTCTCTTTATTTGTGCTCATTTCATTCGCGGTTGTCGGTCTGTAAAGACCGTCAACGCTAGGTTGTTCTTTTATTCTGTCGCACAAGTCCCAGAAAAAAACCGCTGCGGACGCCGTCCGCGCAGCCGATTTCTTTTAAAAAATTGATGTCGCAGGCTGCTGAATTCAGATGGTTAGAGGTATCCGTTGCCGCAGAGTAGGTCCGATTTCCTCGATTTTTTAAACAAATTTCACGGCGAAATCGAGATGGTTTTAAAAGGGGCTTGGCGTGGATGTTTCAGCAACAGTCAGTTGTGCCGGTCAATAATTCAGTGTTCAATTTAATTGCAGGAGCAAAAAACTAAAATGTCCGGTTTTTCCGTGCAATAATGAAGATTGAGGGATAGTTGTGTGCCAGAGGCTGTCTGTGGCAGTATAAAACTTCCAATAAAGCTGAGGCTCGTGTCCCATACGAGTTATTGCCATCAGGTGCAGTGTCTACTGATAGCTCGTGTGATAAGGGCTTTAATCAAACACAGATAATGTTCAATGAGATAGGCTGTTGAGTGTGGCGGTTGCTTAACGCATAATTACGCATGGTTGAGAAGCTATCGACCCTTCAATTTCTAACTAAAATAAGCAAATGGCCATCAAAACGAAATTAATTGAGATTTTCAAATCTAGGGGTGCAGGACCTTTTCTTTTTATTGGCTCAGGATTTTCGAGACGATATTTAGGGTTGGAGGACTGGAGAGGTTTGTTAAGCAGATTTTGTGTGGCTGGAAGTCCGTTTGAATTCTACTTGGCCAGTGCAAACGGAGATTATCCGACGGTCGCTAGATTATTAGCTGAAGATTTTAACAAGTATTGGTGGAACGCTGAAGAATATAAGGGCAGTGTTTCTCGACATAAGAGCAAGGTAACCAATATCACATCTGCTCTCAGAATCGAGATATGTAATTACCTTTCATCACTTGACCAAACGAAGGCAAAACACTCAGAGTATGCCGCAGAAGTCGGGCTGCTATCTAGCCTAAATGTCGATGGAGTCATAACAACCAATTGGGATACTTTTATCGAGCAAATATTTCCAGACTACAAGACGTACATTGGGCAAAACGAGCTGTTATTCTCAAATCCTCAAGAAATTGGTGAGATTTATAAAATTCATGGCTGTTCGACGTTGCCAAACTCTTTGATTTTAACCAATGATGACTATGATAAATTTAATGATAGAAATGCTTATCTTGCAGCAAAGTTAATTACGATTTTTGTTGAGCACCCGATTGTATTTCTTGGCTATTCTTTATCTGATCAAAATATAACTCAGTTGTTACGTGCAATATCGTTGTGTATAGGCAAGGAAAATATTGAGCAGCTTCGACGTAATTTGATTTTTGTACAGCGTCAAAGTGCTGGTGAGGAGGCCAATATTTCGGATACTTACTTAACAATTGACGGGGTTCAGATACCACTCGTTCTAATTAAAACAACTAGTTGGGCTCCAATCTACGAGGCATTGGGTGCTACAAAACGTAAAATACCAGCGCGGATTTTACGATATTGCAAAGAACAGCTATATGAGCTTGTCCAGTCGGCTGAGCCTGAAAAAAAATTATGTGTTGTCGATATTGATGCGATTGATCACAATGATGACATTGAGTTTTTAGTCGGAGTTGGTGTTGCATCAAGCCACGATGACAATGGCGTATCAGATATAGGTTATTCGGTTATTGAAACAAAAGACTTAATTTTAGATTTGCTGCATGAAAACGCCGGATATGATCCACAGCAAGTTTTAGATAATGTAGTGAGGCGTGCAGGTAGAAATACGAAAAACGTCCCTGTTTTTAAGTATCTCCGGGGAGTGGGAATAGACAGCGCTGATGCCTACAATAAAAGCGGTTTAGAGCTCGATAAATGGGTTAATCGAGATGTAAAGGATTTTCGCGTAAAGATGTATGCAGCGCCATTTTTTAGGAAATATCGCCACCAGACGATAAAGGAAGTAATTGACGGTTGCACTCCTGAAAATTCTTCTGCATATATTCCTTATATTTCCAAAGACAAGATTGATCTAGAGGTTTTAAAAGATTTTTTAATCATAAACCAGGATAAACTGGATAATGAAGTCTCTAGCTACTCTAGTAACTTTCGAAAACTCGCGGCTTTATATGATAAATTGAAGTGGGGATGGTAACCACGTGCCACTTAATTGCCAACTGGATTTCTGACATTAGCCAAGGGTAGCTAGGTCTCGCTATGTGGAGTTCCACTAATCGCCATATGTGTAGCGAACTATGTGTAGTAACGTTACCAAATCCTTGTATTGTTGAAGATCGAAGATTTATGATCTTCACATGGTTTTCAGATTCTGAAAAAACATAAATATGTGAGGCAGTTGAAGCTATTGGCTGGCATAAAATGATTCTGGTATATCAACGATCCAGAACACTCCAATTGTTATATGGCACCCATTTTTTGTGTTTTTATTAACTTAAAAATTGGAGTAAATTTGTCTGATATTCAAAATATTACTACACAGATTAACGATTTAAGCAGCTCGATTAGTTGGTGGAACACAACAATTATTGCATTGATGATTCTTGCTGCTGCATCTGCTTCAGGATTGGTAATTGCTCAGTTTATTGCGTTTAAAAAAGCTGAACTTTTATCTGAAAAACAAGAGTTGCTGATCGGCGCTAAAGATAATCAGCTTAAATCTGAACTTTCTGAAAAAGATGTAAAAATCGCTGAGTCTAACCGAGCAGCTAGCTTTGCTAATGAGGCTGCGGCTATAGCACGTAAAACTGCTAGTGAAGCTACTGAGCGATCAGTCATTCTTGAGATGAAGACTGAAGAATTGCGCTCCATAAATTTAGAGATGCAAGTTTCATTAACACCTCGCATGCTTGTCTTAAGTGATTTGATTGAGAGCCGGTTAAAAAAATTTTCTGGTACTCCATTTGACGTGCAAGTTGTTGCTGCTGATACTGAAGCAAGTAATTTTGGAGATATAACTGTTGCTGTGTTAAGTAAATATTCTTGGCAATTTGGAAGTGGCTCCACAGTTCATGGTGAGAGATTCGCTGAAGGTGTTGTAGTATCCTTGAGAAAGGGTAGTAAATATTTGAAAGCAGCTTCAGAGTTGATTGCATATTTAGAAGCGAATCGTGCTCATGCAATATTAATTGAAACTGATAATTCCCCAGTTGATAGAGTCAATATCAGGGTCGGTTCAAAAGTAAGGACGGCTCTTCTGATGCCGGTTCTGCATGAAAGTGATAGAAATACTTTTGTTCAAATTGAAAATAAAAATCGTGCTGCAATGGAGCGACTTAGAAAAGAGTGGAAAATGCCTCCATATGATAAGTGATTATGCGTTACGTGTCAGATAACTGACTTTCGTCCATAGGGGTTCCACCAAATTTCGTGTGGCATCAGTGGTTTAATAGACGAAGAAGGGACAGTTGATTAACGCCGCTGATTTTTTATTGTAAATTTGCCTTTTCAATCGACGCATTAAAATTGCAACTTACCTCCATTGCTAGTACCCTTAGCCCAGATTTTTATAGGGGCAGTCCTTTCGTGCTGCGCCTGTTTTTTTTGTACGCTTTTTTTGATTTTTTACAGTAATTCCGGTTAAATTTTTGACTGGTTTACTAGGATTGACCGGACTCGACCCGCTATTTTCTCCATGCCTAATAAGAAAAATCTCTCTGAACGCGACATATGCAGCAAATTCATCACGCCTGCCATAACTGCTGCTGGCTGGGATTTGCATAATCAGATCCGTGAAGAGGTCAGCTTTACCAAGGGGCGCATCATCGTGCGTGGTAAATTGCATGTGCGTGGTGAACTCAAACGTGCCGACTACATTCTGTCCTATAAACCTAACATCCCGCTGGCGGTGGTGGAAGCAAAGGACAACAGTCACGGGGTAGGCTCCGGCATGCAACAGGCATTGAACTATGCCGAAACGCTGGGTGTGCCCTTCGTGTTTAGCTCCAATGGCAATGGTTTTTTGTTTCACGACCGTACCGGACTGTCAGACAAAACTGAGCAGGAATTACTACTTTCCGAATTTCCCTCGCCGGAAAATCTCTGGCAGCGTTATTGTCAGTGGAAGGGTTTGGAGACGGCGGCAGCCTGTCACACGATTGAAATGCCGTATTATGATGACGGTACCGGTCGTGCGCCCCGTTACTACCAGGCGAATGCCATCAATAACACCGTCGAGGCGGTTGCTAAGGAACAGCAACGCATCTTGCTGGTCATGGCAACCGGCACGGGTAAAACTTACACTGCGTTTCAGATCATCTGGCGACTGTGGAAGTCGGGCACTAAAAAACGTATCTTGTTTTTAGCGGATCGCAATATTCTGGTAGATCAGACAAAGAACAACGATTTCAAACCGTTTGGCGCGGCGATGACCAAGATAAGCCGCCGCCAGATCGACAAGAGCTACGAGATTTACCTGTCCTTATATCAGGCGGTCACCGGCAGCGAGGAAGAGCAAAACATCTATAAGCAGTTCTCGCCGGATTTCTTCGACTTGATTGTGATCGACGAATGCCATCGCGGCAGCGCGGCGGAAGACTCCGCCTGGCGTGAAATTTTGGCGTATTTTTCTTCTGCCACGCATGTCGGTCTGACCGCAACACCGAAAGAAACCAAGGACGTTTCCAGCATCTATTATTTCGGTGAACCGGTTTACAGCTATACGCTGAAACAGGGGATCGAAGACGGTTTTTTAGCACCCTATAAAGTGGTGCGTATCGACATCGACAAGGACCTGCAAGGCTGGCGTCCCAGCAAGGGACAGACCGATAAAAATGGTCAGCTGATCGAAGATCGGGTTTACAACCAGATCGATATGGATCGCACACTGGTACTGGAAAAACGTACCGAACTGGTCGCCCGTAAAATTACCGAGTATTTGGCGGCGACTGACCCGTATGCCAAGACTATCGTTTTCTGCGATGACATCGATCACGCCGAGCGCATGCGTCAGGCGCTGGTCAATCTCAACCCTGAGCGGGTTAAAGAAAATCGCAAATACGTGATGCGCATTACCGGCGATGAAGTCGAAGGCAAGGCCGAGCTGGACAACTTTATCAATCCGGAAGAACGCTATCCGGTGATAGCGACCACCTCCAAACTGATGACCACGGGTGTCGATGCGCAAACCTGCAAACTGGTGGTGCTGGATCAGCACATCAAATCCATGACCGAGTTCAAACAAATGATCGGTCGCGGTACGCGCATCAATGAGGACTACGACAAATACTGGTTCACCATCATGGATTTCAAAAAGGCGACCGAACTGTTCGCCGACAAGGATTTTGACGGCGAACCAGTGATGATTTATGAGCCAAAAGGCGATGAGCCCGTCGTGCCGCCTGATGTTGAACCTGAAATCATCTATGATGAAAACGGTAACCCCGTTCCATCTGGTTCAGATTCGGGCGCAGCGGGTTCTGGTGATGGTGGCTTCGGCGGTGACGATGAGCCGGGCACGGGTCGCGTCAAATACGTCATCGGTGATGTCGCAGTGTATGTTGTCTCTGAACGCGTCCAGTATTACGGTCCTGAAGGTAAGCTGATTACCGAATCACTCAAGGATTACACCCGCACCACCGTGCGCCGCGATTATTCCTCGCTTGATCAGTTCCTGTTGCGTTGGAGTAAAGCAGACCGTAAAGCCGCCATCCTGAATGAGTTGGAAGAGCACGGTTTATTGCTTGAGCCGCTGGCGGATGAAGTGGGCAAGAATTTCGATGCGTTCGATTTGATCTGTCACGTCGCTTTTGACCAGCCGCCGCTGACCCGACGTGAGCGTGCTGATCAGGTCAAGAAGCGTAATTATTTTACAAAATACGGCGATCAGGCACGCAAAGTTCTGG
>CAIOSY010000045.1 GCA_903861075.1 uncultured Nitrosomonadales bacterium | reverse complement strand
TCTCGATGGTGCCGAGGTGCAGGTGGCAGATTTGCTAAGCGCTCTTGAGGTAAACGATCTGCCCCGGGTGGTCGCGTTAGCCCACAAATTAAAATCAGGCTCACGTTCGGTGGGTGCGATGCAATTGGGTGAGTTGTGTCAATCGCTGGAAACAGCGGCGCGCGCAGAAGATGGCCCGGGCTGCACACTACTTTTAAGTCAAGTTGGGCCTGTTTTTGCCTCTGCATCCAGAGAAATCAAAAGCAATATGTAAAATTTTCACGCAGCCAATCAGAATCATAGGGGGAAAAGCTAAGCTCTGGTGTAAAATAGCCGACCTACAGGAGGAATCCATTGGCAAATTTATATCACATCCTGGGTGTATCCCCGACCGCAACAGGCGAAGAAATTAAGCGCGCATATCGCTCATTGGCAATGCGCCATCACCCCGACAGGAATACCAGTCCGGGTGCTGACAAACACTTCAATGCGATCAATTTGGCCTATGAGTTGTTATCAGACACTAAAAAAAGAGCCGAATATGATCAAAGTCTTAACAACCGTATTGTTCTAGACCCGCACGACGATGCACTTAAATTATGGAAAACTTTGCTTAGTCACTACGGCCTGGTGCCGGATTCATCACATTAAAGCTAAATATTATGAAAAAGATAGACCCTGAATATGCCTACCAATCGCGCGAACTGGCAATACAAATTGAAGATACGCTGGGTGAACCCCCTAACCGGAAAAATTACGCAAAAGTCGTCCAGTCGCTGATTGAAGAATTTGCTAAAAACACCAAAATTAACGATGTCAATTTACTCAGTTTTGCACTGGTAGACCAACTCCGCTTTAACGACATTCCCGGATTATTGAGTCAATGCGATCAGTACGATAGCGCAGACACGCCCGGCGTGCTTAGCATGGTGTCCTGCACCGACGATAAGGCGAGCCTGGCGATAATCACCATAGCCAAATCCAATCCGAAACTGGTACGCCGCGCCATACTCACTGCTTTTTTATACAAGCACCCTAAACACTGGTTTGATGAAGATCACTCACTCGAGTCACTCCAAAAGAGTGAAGGTGAGGAAGAGCAAGAGGATCAACTCAGCTCAGGACATGATATTGCGCATTTATTTGATGAGAATGGAGATAGAAATGTCGGATGAATTAAACCTGCCTGCACTGAACCGACAAATCACGGAACTGGTTTTAACAGGATCAACTGAGCATGCTGAAGCAGCCTTAGATGAAGTCGCCGATCAAAGAGGGGATCTGGCCATCGTTGAGATTCTCGAAACCTTATCGCCCGAGGTAGCATGTATGCACCTGTCCGCGTTTGATGGCGGAAAATTATCTCTTGCCACACTGTTAATTTCACCCGCTAGCTGGGCACAAAGTTTAGCCTATTTCGCAGCAATCTGGCGCCGTGAAGATATAGAAGATGAGCCTGAAATACTGTCTGAATCCCTGTACGCGCATATTCATGGCGTATTGTTTGCAAGTGACGATCAGGATAGACGCGCAGCACTTATACATGAGGCACTCTTAACCGACTGGGGAACAACTGCATTTGCGACTTTATTTTCAACTGCTATCGGCGAAATTGTCGAGTTAGCGAATGAAATTCACGCTCGCGGCGCACAAAATAGCGGTACCACTTCTTCAGACCACGACATTATCCCCCTCGCACTGGCTGTTGCGCGTACCGATGTGGATGCCTGGGATAGGGTGTTACTCGAACTTTTCCCCGACTGGCAGCCGGGTGACAATGAATTGCATGCACGCCCCGAAGAAGAAGATGAACAATACGGTTACGAATATGCAAGCCCGCGCAACACCCAGGAACTATTAACGCGTTTGCGCAGTCAAGTCCCTAGCAAAGCGACAAGCAATTTGCGCGCAACTTTGGGTGAGGATATTTTTTCCTAATCATGCGAACCGTTTAGCTTGCCTGTAAATCAATATGACATTAAGACAGTACACCACCCGTCAACCCCATTTACTCACAGCCCTTCAGACATTAGCGCAACGTGCAGAATATCATTTGGCTGTGGATACGCTACTACAGGAACTTGCGGGTATAACGGTATTGGTCGCGCGTAAATTTACCAATGAAAGAACAGCTGAAGGCTTACTGGAAGCCTATTATTTAACGATAGGAGGGCTCTCTTTAGGCCTGAGCCTGGCCGATATTCCACATCATGCGGAATCAGAGTTAAATTTTCTGCTGGAAAGAGGCGCTGAACAGATATTTCAGGGCGGATTCAGACATCTCAAGTCCTTATCCAGCCTGCCTGCCCACTCCATTGTAACGGGATTCGACAAAGATCCTTTTGTAATACAGCGTGACTTAAAAGATCTGTTTGGTAAAATTTGCCGCTATGATCCCAATATGACATGGACAGGGGATCTGGACTATCAGAAGGAATATGCCAGCCGCTTAGAAAATAAATTGCACATCGAATGCGCAAAATGGCTACGCAAAAAAAATGATACGGGACCAATCATCGATACCGATCTTGATGCGGGTGCAGTCATTTCTATTGCTGTTATTTTTGCAATTATAGGGGATGGTCGCATCGTTGCCCGTACCCGCCAAAAAGAAATTGAATCTCTAATTCGTCGAGCGCGCCAATTACAACCCGATTATGAGACAAACTGGCGTGAAATGCTTACAAGGATACCTTCTGAATTTCAAATTATTGTAAAGAAATATATGGATGAATGTACCATTATCAAAAAAATTCTATCCGACATGGCGCTTAAAACAGTCGTTATCGAAATACAAAATTATTATGCAGGCATAGAACAGGATGTTGAATATGATTAAAAAATATTCTCTAGACTACGCTCTTAAATATTCAGAAGTAAACCCGTGAAACCGCAGCATACTCGCCTATGCTTCATAAAATAAAAATGGCGAGCTACTTATAAAAAGAGTACTCGCCAGAACTATTTAAAATATTTGCGATTAACATTGATACTTCAAACAGAAATAAAATAAGTCATTGAACAACTTGAATATTGGCCGCCTGCCTTCCCTTAGGCCCTTGAGCAATTTCAAAGCTGATTTTCTGGCCTTCTTTTAGTGATTTAAAGCCACTAATATTAATGGCTGAAAAATGCGCAAATAAATCATCACCCCCTTCATCAGGTGAAATAAATCCAAAACCTTTTTCGTCATTAAACCATTTTACAATACCCGTTGCCATTGCATTCCTCCTAATTTATCATTTTACGACTAATAAACCTTGTGCTCCTTTCTCCTCTTAGCCCCCCGGCAGAGGAGAAAGGCAAGGTATCGCTACGCGATTCTTGTGCCAGAAAAACAACTCCGGCTAAAATTCAACCTTAAAATTTGTACTATCATTTTTCTTGAGCAGATTCAAAACAATCCTGACGCCACATACATACACTTTGGTCGCACTCCGCTGTATTTGCAGTAGAAAAACAATCAAAATTTCCTTCATCTGTTTGAATAGATCTAATGATGTCTTTCTTACATCGACGCCCAGGATTTACGCCACGAGATCTGGCAATCCTACGTATCATTTCAAGATTCATAATTTTCCTTTTAAATATAGACTGACTGCTTATAAAATAAAAAATTCCTCCTCTCATTGCAGCCAACTAAAATCTAGCTTATTCAAGAATAAACCTCAGGATGTAATTCGACACCGTTAAAATTCAGCTCATCTATAAAATCAGAATGTTTATTCAACTGCGACGCCGTCAACTGCAATTTAGCATAAGATTTTTCAGTTTCTGCCAACCTTACACAATTTAGAATTGCATGATTCAAGTAAATCAATCCGCATCGACAACTTAACAGTCCTTTCAGCAACACTTCTTTCAAAAAAATAGCGATACTCATTCAACTCATCTTTCATTTTTCTTATGTTTATAACAGATTTATATTTCTGCTTATTCAAGATTATTTTTTTGAATTATTGATCATTTTCATAACTTAGAATGTATATCCATAGATTATCCTCTACACTTTGATCTAACTTATTCTAAAATATTAGTTTTAATGACGATCATTATGCACAATTATGCTTTAAAAATACAATCAGGCAATGATGATTTTTACATTAGAATAATCCAAGATAATAATCAGAATACAACCACCTTTATTCAGATTAGACTTGAATCAAAATCAATATTCCCTCAAAATACGTTATGAATATTCCTATTAAAAAAACGGCTGCCCAATGGCAGGAACAGTTGACAGCCGAGCAATTTAATATATGCCGCTTATGCGGAACAGAGGCACCCTTTACAGGAAAATACTGGAACTGTCATGACGCAGGCCTCTATTGTTGCGTGTGTTGCAACCATCCTTTGTTCGATGCGGCAAGCAAATTTGAATCGGGTAGCGGCTGGCCTAGTTTTTCGCAAGCCCTAAGCCCGGACAGCTTGACGACTCGTCCAGATTCGAGCCACGGCATGAAGCGAGATGAAGTAAACTGTCAGCACTGTGGTGCTCATTTAGGTCACGTTTTCCCTGACGGGCCTAAACCCACAGGCTTGCGCTATTGCATAAACTCTACTTCCTTGAATCTAATTTCTAAACTATGAAACTCCTGTTCGATCTCTTTCCCGTAATACTGTTTTTTATCGCCTTTAAAATAAAAGGCATTTTTGTTGCTACTGCTATTGCCATCGCCGCCACCACCGCTCAGATCATCTGGAGCAAATACAAGCATGGCAAGGTTGATGCGATGCTTTGGGTAAGCTTCGCCATCGTCGGGGTATTTGGTGGTGCAACATTAGCGCTCCATGACGAAACCTTCATCAAATTCAAGCCTAGCGTGCTCTATTGGCTTTTCTCAGCCATCTTGTTGTTCTCAAATATTTTTTTCAAAAAGAATCTGATGCGCAGCTTACTTTCCGAAAAAATTGCACTCCCTGTACGCGTCTGGAATCGTCTGAATCTTGCATGGAGTGTCTTCTTTGCGGCACTGGGTTTTGTGAATATGTATGTCGCGTTCAACTACTCAACAGACACTTGGGTAAACTTTAAATTATTCGGCTTCTCCGGCATGATGCTGCTGTTTATCCTGGCACAAAGTGCGTGGCTCGCCAAATACATAGATGAAAAGAAGGAGTCTAATTAATGTGGTATGCAATCATAGGACAGGATGTACCGAACAGTCTTGACAAACGCTTAGCCTCCCGACCCGACCATGTAGCACGTCTGCAAGCCCTGCAAGCTCAAGGTCGATTACTGCTGGCCGGCCCTTTTCCTGCCATTGACACCGAAGATCCCGGTGCAGCAGGCTACACAGGCAGTTTAATTTTAGCTGAGTTTCCCTCCTTAATAGAAGCGCAAGCCTGGGCTGCAGCCGAACCTTATCTGACTAACGGTGTTTATGCCGATGTCAGTGTGCGCCCCTTTCGTAAGACCTTCCCGACATGAATCGTATCGATAAAATGCGCGGCCTTCTAGGCACACTCAATCCGCTCTCACTGGAAATCATAGATGAAAGCCATAAACATGCAGGACACGCAGGGAGTCGTGACGGGGCAGGACACTACTTTTTACAAATTGTCACGAATCAGTTTATGGGTAAGGGTACGTTAGCGCGCCATCGTATGATATATTCCGCGTTGGGTGAAATGATGACGTGCGAAATACACGCACTCAACATACAAGCGCATACGCCAAACGAAGTTTAATTTTTTAATTCTCATAAAGGACTAACGTGTTAAAAACCAAAAAATTTGCAGTTCTTGCCATCGTAGCAGCCCTATCTATCAATCCCGTTTTTGCTGAAGAAAAAACAGCCGCAGTCGTCAATGGTGTCGCTATTTCACAAGAACGCGTTGACACTATCGTCGCGGCTGAAATTTCACGGGGTCAAGCCGACACACCGGAATTGCGTAAACAAATCCGTGAAAAAATGATTAACTTAACATTGATATCAGATGAAGCCATCAAACAGGGCTTAGATAAAAATGCAGACGTCGTCAAACAGCTCGATCAAATAAAACAGGAAATACTTGCCAATGCCTTGCTACAAGACTTTGTAAAAAATCATCCTGTTAGTGAAGAACAACTCAAGGCTGAATATGACAAAATCAAAAATAAATTTGGTGACAAGGAATACAACGCACGCCATATTCTGGTTGCAACTGAAGCCGAAGCAAAATCCATCATTGCGCAACTGAACAAGAAGGCTAAATTTGAGCAACTGGCCAGCAAATCATTAGATACGGCCTCCGGGAAAAATGGCGGATCGCTAGGCTGGACGCCTAATCAGTTCGTCGCCCCTTTCGCCAATGCACTGCTTAATCTGAAAAAAGGGGAAACCACTCAAACCCCGGTACAAACTCAATTTGGCTGGCATATTATTCGCCTGGATGATGTGCGCCCTATGAAAGTACCTGGTTTTGAAGAAGTAAAACCCCAATTACAACAAGGCTTACAACAGCAGTCCATACAAAAATTCATCACGGATCTTCGTGCAAATGCCAAAATAGACTAAAAAAATTTGCTTCGCAGTAAACTATTAAGGACATCATTCGATGTCCTTAATAGTTTAAAAATCCTGCACAAAACACTGAGCCTAATAGCCTAGGCCATTAGGCATATTGACTATCAACACACGAAGTACTAGCCTGCATAACCCCCCTGCACCTCATCGCACTTAACCTTCTGCACTTTAAAGCGCATTATTTAAGGAGATATCATGACTATCACAACATCAGAGACTGAAAAGTCTCCCCCTGAAGCAAACCACAGCTCCTGGCTGGCTCTCAATATTCACGCCCTGCTTGCTTTTACCATCATGCTGCTTATTTTCATTTTATACGGGGGCGTCATTTACGGCAGCACCCAGAACGGCTTTTTAAAAAGTGAAGTCAAAGATATCGTAATTTACATACTGGGCGCACTCACCACCATTGCTACGCAAATTGTTTCCTACTATTTCGGCTCAAGCTCAGGTAGTGCGGAAAAAAGTCGCGCCCTTAGCACGATCGCCAAGCGAGGATAATCCCCTTTCAACACTTAAATCACACCCGGGCGAGGATGATAATCTTTGCTATCACCCTCCCCTGCTTTTTTTAATCAACTCGTGGGCCAGTTGTATTTCCTTGGCCTGCTCTGTTGCCATCGCGATCATATCTGCCGGCACACCCTGGCCTATCAATTTATCAGGATGATATTGACTCATCAGCTTACGATAGGCGCGTTTAATTTCCGCATCTGAACTATCCCGCGTGACACCCAGGGCTTTATAGGCTTCTTCCAGAGCCGCCGCCTCGTCCATCTGACCAGCCCCGAACTGCGATTGATTCAAGACCATATCGAGTATCTGCCTGAACTCGGCTTGATCGAAACCCAGTTGAGCCGCTATATCGAAAAGTAATGCCTGCTCTGCGGGATGAAAATCCCCATCCGCCAGCGCCATCACAATGAGATAAACCAGCAACACTTGTTTGAGATTTTTGGTATTGCCGCAAACAGCCATAAATCGCCGGCAGGTCTCGGTGCTATCATGACCGGGCACTGCCCCCTGCTTAAACCAGTTTATCGCCTGCAACCGATGCTCTGTGGTCATACCGAGCTTTTGCATAAACGCTTCAACGTGTGCAATCTCATCTTGTGACACAACACCATCGGCCTTAGCCAGTTTACCCATCAAAACAAACACAGTTTCCAAAAAAACACCCTGACGCAGCGCATTTTGCAACGGATTCATTGCGCCCAGACCATAAGCGCGCATACGATCGAAAAATCCGCCTATCAGCCAGCCTAATAAGCCGCCAAAAAAACCGAACAAGTAATATCCTGCAATGAGGCCAATGAGCTTAAACAAAGCAACTCCTAAAATAAAATTTTAAAAGGCGACCCGACGATCGCCTTTATTATTTTGGTCGGTCAGAACTTAACCTACCCACTTTCTCGCATTCTGGAACATTTTAAGCCATGCCCCATTTTCCTGCCAATCTGATGGATGCCATGAATTTTGTACCGCGCGGAACACACGTTCAGGATGCGGCATCATGATACTAAAGCGCCCATCCGGTGTAGTCAGACCGGTAATGCCTTGTACAGAACCGTTCGGATTCATCGGATAGGTTTCAGTCGCTACCCCTTGATTGTCCACATAGCGCAAAGTGACCAGTTTTTGAGCAGCGAGCAGGCGCTCACGATTGCCAAAATCAGCGTAACCTTCGCCGTGTGCAACCACAATCGGCATACGACTACCCGCCATGCCCTCGAAGAAAATTGACGGCGACGGTTGCACTTCCACCATCACAAATCGCGCTTCAAACTGTTCGGATTGATTGCGTGAAAAGTGCGCCCAGTCTTGCGCACCGGGAATAATCTCATGAAGATTACTCATCATCTGGCAACCGTTACAGACGCCTAAGGCCAGCGTATCCTGACGATTAAAGAATGTTTCAAATTCATCGCGCGCCCGGCGATTGAGCAAGATGGATTTAGCCCAACCCTCACCCGCACCCAGCACATCGCCATAAGAGAAACCGCCGCAAGCCGCAACGCCCTTAAAGTCGCTCAAATTAACGCGACCGCTGATGATATCACTCATATGTACGTCAACAGACGCAAAGCCTGCGCGGTCAAATGCCGCCGCCATTTCCACCTGACCGTTCACGCCCTGCTCACGCAGGATAGCCATTTTGGGACGACTCTTCAAGATTGCAGGTGCCGCGTTGAGTTCAAAGGTCAGCTTCGCATGCAACCCGGGATCAGTCGCATCCAGCAGCCCGTCAAATTCCGCCTGCGCACAATCAGGATTGTCGCGCAGCTTTTGCATCTGATAAGTTAATTCAGACCAAATGCGTTGCAGGTTCACACGCGTATCACTAAACAACGTCTCTTTGCCGCGTAAAATCTCGATCAGACCGGTCTGATTCGGTGTGGCAACTTTTAGCACACTCAACCCTACATCCTTCGCCCGCTGCACGACATAGGGCACATTGCAGTTTTTTACTTGAACCACCGCACCCAGTTCTTCGTTGAACAGCGCACTCAAGGTATCACCCGGCAAGTCGTCAAGATTGAGGCTCAGACCGATGTGCGATGCAAACGACATTTCGCACAAGGAAACAAACGCGCCGCCATCCGACCGGTCATGATAGGCGAGCAGTGTCCCCTCCGCATTAAGTTCCTGAATCATTTCAAAAAAAGCTTTCAATTCAGCCGCGGAATCCACATCCGGTGCGACATCTCCGACTTGTTTATAGACCTGCGCCAGGGCCGAGCCGCCCATGCGATTTTGCCCCTTACCCAAATCGATCAGCAGCAGCGTGGTATCTGAATCGGCTCTGAGCAACGGTGTAAGTGTGACCCGCGTATCGGCACAGGGCGCAAAAGCGGTCACAATCAGCGACAAGGGAGAAGTCACGGATTTATTCTCGTCGCCCTCCTGCCAGGTCGATTTCATCGACATGGAATCCTTACCCACCGGAATGCCGATCCCTAAGGCCGGGCACAGCTCCATTCCCACCGCATGCACGGTATCGAACAGCGCAGCGTCTTCGCCATGATGTCCTGCGGCCGCCATCCAGTTAGCCGACAACTTGATGTCGCCTATCTTGGCAATCTTCGCCGCAGCAATGTTGGTCAGCGCCTCACCGACCGCCATGCGCCCCGAGGCTGCTGCATTCACAAGTGCCAACGGCGTGCGCTCACCCAAGGCATAGGCTTCACCCAGCTGGGTATTAAAACCCATCAAAGTGACGGCTACATCCGCTACCGGCACCTGCCACGGCCCGACCATTTGATCGCGCGCAGTCATGCCGCCCACGGTACGGTCGCCAATACTGATCAGAAAAGTCTTATTGGCCACGGCAGGCAGACGTAATACACGCTCTATAGACGCCTTCAAATCCAGCGTAGCCGTGTCGAACGCGGTCAATTGAGGCGTTTCACGCTGCACGTTGCGCGTCATTTTCGGCGGTTTGCCGAGCAACACCGACAAGGACATATTCACCGAATCGTTATTAAATTCGGTGTCGTGCACGATCAACTGATCGTCTTCCACCGCCACACCCACGACCGCAAACGGGCAACGTTCGCGTTCACAAAAAGCCTTGAATTCTGCGAGACGCTCCGGCGCAATCGCCAGCACATACCGCTCTTGCGACTCATTGCACCAGATCTGTCTTGGCGACATGCCGGTTTCATCCAGCGGAATTTTACGCAATTCGAACGTCGCACCGCGACCACCGCCATGCACCAGTTCAGGCAAGGCATTGGACATCCCGCCCGCACCCACATCGTGTATAGACAGAATCGGATTGTTCTCGCCCAACTGCCAGCAGCGATCGATCACTTCCTGCGCGCGACGCTGCATCTCAGGATTGCCGCGTTGCACCGAATCAAAATCCAGATTTTCCGCATTGCTGCCGGTATCCATACTGGATGCCGCACCGCCCCCTAAGCCGATCAGCATGCCCGGTCCGCCCAGATGCACCACCAGGGCGCCTACCGGCAGGTCGTGTTTATGCGTGTGTATCGCAGAAATACTGCCCACGCCGCCTGCCAGCATGATGGGCTTGTGATAACCGCGCATCTCGCCGCCCACCTGCTCTTCGAAGGTACGGAAATAGCCGGTCAGATTAGGTCGGCCGAATTCGTTGTTGAATGCAGCACCGCCCAGCGGGCCCTCCAGCATGATCTGCAAGGCGGTAACGATGCGCGACGGTTTGCCATAATCGGCTTCCCAGGGCTGCTCGAATCCTGGAATATTCAAATTCGACACGGAAAATCCCGTCAATCCCGCCTTGGGACGTGAACCGATACCGGTCGCACCCTCATCGCGAATCTCGCCGCCCGATCCGGTCGCAGCACCTGCAAAGGGCGCAATCGCGGTCGGATGGTTATGCGTTTCCACCTTCATCAAGGTGTGCGTCAGCTCATCAGAAAATTCATACGCACCGCCCTCGCGCGGATAAAAACGTGCGACAGATGCGCCTTCAATGACCGACGAATTGTCGGAATACGCAACCACGGTACCTGTCGGGCTGACCTTATGCGTGTTGCGTATCATACCGAACAGCGAAATATCTTGCGCCACACCGTCGATTACCCAGTCGGCATTGAAAATCTTATGACGGCAATGCTCGGAATTGGCCTGAGCGAACATCATCAGTTCAACGTCGGTCGGATTGCGATTGAGCTTTTTGAAGTTTTCCACCAGATAGTCGATTTCATCGATAGACAGCGCCAGCCCCATCTCGCGGTTGGCCGCAGCCAGTGCCTCGCACCCCCCCTGCAAAATATCCACGCTCGCCAGCGGTTGCGGTGCGCCGTGATGAAACAAGGCTGGCGCTGCCTCATCAAGACTTTGCAAGACGGATTCTGTCATCCTGTCGTGCAGCAAGGGCAACACCTGCGCACGCGCTTCATCGGTCAATGGCGTCTCAAAATAATATTGCACGCCACGCTCAATACGCTGCACTGCATCAAGGCCGCAATGATGCGCAATGTCTGTCGCCTTCGTCGACCAGGGTGAAATCGTCCCGAGTCGCGGGACGACCAACACCGTAGTGGAGGAGGCATCAGGCACCGTTAAATCCGGCGCCAGCCCCAGCACACGATCCAACAATTCGGCTTGCACACTGTCCAGCGCGCTGATAGTCAGCGCGCTAAAGTAACAATGACGTGCTTCGATAAGCACCACAGGGGTCACGCTCAACAAGGACGCGCGTAATTTTTCTAAACGAAAATCGGATAAGGCAGAACTGCCGACAGAGACTTTAAACATGACGGTGGCGGTGAGAATAAAATACGGGACGCGATTATACTATGCAGCTGTGCAGATCATTTAGTTTTAAAGTCACTATGAATCCAAAAGTTATCACCGAAACTCAAGTGGCGAGCCTGCTACCGACACGCCCCAACGACAGCCACAAGGGGCAATTTGGCAGCGTCAGCATTATCGGTGGCGCTTCAGGCATGATAGGAGCCGCTATACTAGCCGCTCGTGCCGCGCTCAAAATGGGAGCGGGTTGTGTCCATGTTTATTTGCTGGCTAAAAATGCACCCTCCATTGATTTAGCGCAGCCTGAGTTGATGATACATAACGCCGCAGAAGGAATGCTCGAAAATCATATCACTCACGCCTGCGATGTATGGCTTGCAGGTTGCGGCATGGGAACGGACGGGGACGCACAAGAATTACTCAAAAAATGCCTGCTGCACTCAGGCGCGCTGGTACTAGACGCCGATGCCCTGAACCTGATTGCACAACACCCGGCTTTTCAGGCGCAACTCATCACACGAAAATACCCGACCGTTTTAACCCCGCACCCGGGAGAGGCGGCGCGACTACTCAACTGTAGTACCACAGACATACAAAACAATCGCACTGCTGCCGCCCGGCAACTTGCGCGACATTTCTCCTGTAGCGTCGTACTCAAAGGCGCACATAGCCTGTGTGTTGCAATGGATGGCTCACTATTCATCAATTTGACCGGCAACGCCGGCATGAGCGCTCCGGGCATGGGGGATGTGCTGGCGGGGATGGTGGCGGCCTTCATAGCACAAGGCTTAAGTCCCGACGATGCACTGCGGCTCGCGGTTTATTTGCATGGTGCGGCAGGAGATCAACTCGCCCAAAAAACCACACTGGGCATGACTGCCAGCGAATTAACCGGTGCAGCAAGAGAACGCCTGCATCTATGGTTGTCCACACGCGATGCTTAGCACAATCGCCTGGCATGGTATTATATCGACTTGTCTTAACGTGGCTTTGCCCGAACATTTCCCAGGTGAATTAGATGAAAAGCAGTGAAATCCGCCAGAAGTTTCTCGATTACTTCGCCTCAAAAGGCCATACGATCGTCTCCTCCAGCTCTTTAGTTCCGCACGAAGACCCTACCCTGCTCTTCACCAACGCGGGTATGAACCAGTTCAAAGACGTGTTCCTGGGTTTCGACCAGCGCCCCTATGTGCGCGCCGCCTCCAGTCAAAAATGCGTCAGAGCCGGTGGCAAACACAACGATTTGGAAAATGTTGGTTACACCGCGCGCCATCACACTTTTTTCGAAATGCTAGGCAACTTCAGCTTTGGTGATTACTTTAAACGCGATGCGATTGGCTATGCATGGGAGTTACTCACCGGGGTATTTAAACTCCCGAAGGAGAAGCTCTACGTTACCGTGTATGCCGAAGATGATGAGGCTTATGACATCTGGACAAAAGAAATGGGGCTCACGCCTGATCGCGTAATCCGCATCGGCGATAACAAAGGTGCGCCTTACTCATCCTATAATTTCTGGATGATGGGCGACACCGGCACTTGCTGCACTTGCACCTAAATTTTTTACGATCACGGCGAACACATTCCCGGCGGCTTACCCGGCACACCCGAAGAGGATGGCGACCGTTACATCGAAATCTGGAACAATGTTTTCATGCAATTCAATCGCGATGAAGCCGGTGTAATGCACCCCTTGCCTAGACCTTCAGTGGATACGGGTATGGGACTAGAGCGCATTTCGGCGGTGTTGCAGCATGTGCATGCCAACTACGAAATCGATTTGTTTCAAGCCTTGATTGCTGCTGCCGCACGCGAAACACACTGCCTTGAACTGGGATCACCATCACTCAAGGTGCTGGCCGATCATATTCGCGCCTGTTCCTTTTTAATCGCTGACGGGGTCATTCCCGGCAACGAGGGACGCGGTTATGTACTACGTCGCATTATTCGCCGCGCGATCCGTCATGGTTACAAACTAGGCGCACGAGATGCCTTTTTCTACAAGATGGTACCCGACCTGGTTGAACAAATGGGTATTGCCTACCCTGAACTGAGCGCATGCCAAATCGCGATTAAAGGGGTACTTAAACTTGAGGAAGAACGCTTTTTTGCCACGATTGAAAATGGGATGGCTATTCTAGATAGCGAACTCCACAGCATGAATCAGTCTGGCATCTTCAAGGGTGAAACCGCATTTAAACTTCATGACACCTTTGGTTTTCCACTGGATCTTACCGCCGATGTCTGCCGCGAACACGGCGTGACAGTCGACGTTGCTGCATTCGACGCCGCAATGGCGCACCAAAAACAGCAGGCGCGCGCAGCAGGAAAATTCAAAACTTCTGCCAATCTGGAATATACAGGCCCTGCCAGCACCTTTCACGGCTATGACACACTAGAACATAAAGGCAACATTCTGGCCTTATACAAAGACGGCATATCGGTCAATGAACTCAATGAAGGAGATACCGGCGTCGTCGTTCTTGACCATACTCCGTTCTATGCAGAATCAGGCGGCCAGGTTGGCGACTCAGGCGAATTACGTAGTGCACAGGGTATTTTTGCCGTAGAAGACGTGCAAAAAATTCAAGCTACGGTGTTTGGTCATCACGGCGTGGTAAACACAGGAAAGTTAACCACCGGCAATGACGTCAATGCTCGGGTTAATTTTACAGCACGGCGCGCCACCGAACGCAATCATTCCGTCACCCACCTGATGCATAAAGCATTGACCGAAGTATTGGGTACGCATGTACAGCAAAAGGGTTCTCAGGTTGACCCTGACAAAACTCGCTTCGACTTCATCCATAGCCAACCGATGACCAATGCGGAAATTCTCACGGTCGAAGCACGGGTTAACGCAGAAATTCTCACCAATGCCGCAACACAGGCACGTGTGATGAATATAGCGGATGCCCAGAAGACGGGCGCTATGATGCTGTTCGGTGAGAAGTACTGCGATGAAGTGCGCGTACTGGATATTGGCAGCAGCCGTGAATTATGCGGAGGAACACACGTCATGCGCACCGGCGATATAGGCTTGTTCAAAATTACGGCGGAAAGCGGTGTCGCCTCTGGCGTGCGTCGTATTGAAGCCGTGACAGGACAAGGCGCGCTAAACCTGATTCAACAACAAGAGCACCAGTTACGCCAGGTGGCTGATGCGGTAAAAGCCCAGCCTCACGAAGCGGCGGCACGTATCAATCAAATCCTTGATCATCAAAAATCACTGGAAAAGGAACTGGCCACACTTAAATCAAAACTTGCCTCCACTCAGGGGGATGAATTGCTCAGTCAAGTTTTAGACATCAACGGGGTAAAAGTACTGGCGGCTTTACTCGAGGGAGCCGATGCAGCGATATTGCGCGAGACGCTGGATAAGCTCAAAGACAAGCTCAAGTCAGCCGTTATTTTATTGGCGTCCGTCACCGAAGGTAAAATAGCCCTAATCGCAGGGGTCACGGTCGATCATACCGGGAAAGTACGTGCCGGAGAACTGGTCAATATGGTCGCCCAGCAAGTCGGTGGCAAGGGTGGAGGGAGACCGGACATGGCCCAAGCCGGCGGGACGCAACCTGAGAATCTGACAACTGCGTTAGCCTCTGTCACAGATTGGGTGCGCAATAAGTTGTAGCCCGGATGCAACGCATTCGCTTGCCTCATCGTGCCGATTGTACAATCGCTATCTGGATATGCTTGCTCACGGTAAAACGGATCGAATACGCGCGCGCGTTCCGGGATAGAAATCCCGGAACCGTTATCGACGACTTCAATGATCCTTAAAAAGCTATTGTCCGCAGATTACGCAGATTTTCAAGCAGTTACAGCTATTGGTGCTTTGGTAATCCCCCCATTTTTAGTTGGGGTCCAAAGTAGAGTTTATTTAAAAGTGCCTGCTTCTGTTTCGGGGTGATGCCGCCAAGCGCCATGTGTGGGCATTCGTGATTGTAAATCCACATCCATTTTGTCATGACCTTCTGCTTTCAGGCAGACAATTCTCAACCTCGTCCAACCGCTGAGACTGAGCGGTTACTGACCTATGTGGCAGTGAGCGTCTGCAATGAGACTCAAAGCAGACGTAGAATCAAATACGAATCAGTCAGGTTTCCATATTGTTCTTCCTGTCGCTCGCCTGCC
>CAIOSY010000044.1 GCA_903861075.1 uncultured Nitrosomonadales bacterium | reverse complement strand
ACGACGCATCGCTTCCGTTTCGCTACCTTCATCATCCTGAGTTGCGATAATTTCAACTTCAGCAACAAAATGACTATCAATATCTTGAACATTTATGATACTGATGCGTTGCGTCCCTTCCACCAGCACTTTAACCGTACCATCTGGCAGTTTGAGCATTTGCAGTACATTTGCCATGCTACCGATATCAAACAAGTCATCAGCACCAGGATCATCCTTCGAAGCTGTTTTTTGTGCAACCAGTACAATGGGCCGTCCCGCCTCCATGCACAACTCCAAAGCCTTAATTGATTTGGCGCGACCCACAAACAAAGGAATCACCATATGCGGAAACACAACCACGTCGCGCAAAGGTAACAATGGGTAAAGCTCAATTGGGGAAATTTTTTTGGACATAGTAGTAAGCTATTCTTGGTCAGGTGAGCTATATGGGGATGGTACCTGCTATTTCAATCCCTGCGAAGATTGATCAATCTCGAATCAGCGCAAAACAGGCCTAATTCGAGATTATTAAGGATTAGATCAGGCCGCGATGGGTGTATCAGCGTAAACAATAATGGGCTTAACATCACCATCTACCCCCGAATTATCCAACACAACTTTACTGACGTTATCCATGGAAGGTAAATCAAACATGACATCCAATAAACACTGTTCAAGAATTGAGCGCAAACCTCGCGCCCCTGTTTTACGTATCAATGCTTTTTGTGCAATGGCCAGCAAAGCATCGGGACGAAACTCAAGATCAACACCTTCCATCGAAAACAGTTTTTGGTATTGTTTAGTAAGTGCATTTTTAGGTTGAGTCAGAATTTGTTGCATTGCGGCTTCATCTAACTCTTCCAATGTAGCAATGACGGGCAAACGACCGACAAACTCAGGAATTAAACCGAACTTGACTAAGTCTTCCGGTTCGACATCCCGCAAGGTCTCTCCTGTTTTCCTTTCGTCTTTGGTCGAAATACTGGCACCAAAACCGATACTCGCTTTGGAGGAACGATTACGTATTACTTTTTCAAGACCATCAAAAGCACCACCGCAAATAAACAGGATATTAGTCGTGTCCACTTGCAGGAACTCCGTATTTGGATGTTTACGTCCACCTTGTGGTGGAATCGAAGCCTTGGTTCCTTCAATCAACTTGAGCAAAGCTTGCTGCACACCTTCACCTGAAACATCGCGTGTAATAGATGGGTTGTCAGATTTACGGGAAATTTTGTCAATTTCATCCACATACACAATACCGCGTTGTGCTTTTTCAACATTATAATCACAGGCTTGCAAAAGTTTCTGGATGATATTTTCAACATCTTCACCCACATAACCTGCTTCGGTCAATGTGGTCGCATCTGCCATTACAAAGGGCACATCCAGCATACGTGCCAAGGTCTGTGCAAGCAGTGTTTTACCCGAACCTGTCGGTCCTACCAGAAGAATATTACTCTTCGACAACTCGACTCCATCGTTGGTATTACACTTGAGTCGCTTGTAATGGTTATATACTGCCACAGACAGGATGCGTTTCGCTCGTTCCTGACCGATGACATATTCATCCAGCATGGCACAAATTTCTTTAGGTACAGGCAAATCAGACTTATCTGCCTTTACAGTATCTCCTGCAAGGTCATCTTTCATGATGTCATTACACAAAGTAATGCACTCGTCGCACACATACGCAGACGTTCCTGCAATGAGTTTTTTAACTTCATGCTGACTCTTGCAGCAAAATGAACAATACAGCAATTTTTCGCCTGTTTTTTTATCGATCGTCATCGTAACCTTCTAACTCATTAACGTTAAGCACGTTTATCCAGAACCTGATCTACCAAGCCGTACTTAACTGCATCGTTCGCACTCAGAAAATTATCACGATCCGTATCACGCTCAATTGCATCGACAGTTTGACCTGTATGAAATGCGAGCATTTCATTGAGTTTTTGTTTCAAATACAAAATTTCACGGGCATGAATTTCAATATCAGATGCCTGCCCACGGAAACCGCCCAAAGGCTGATGTATCATCACACGCGAATTTGGCAAACAGTATCGTTTACCTTTTTCACCTGCTGTTAACAAAAAGGCACCCATGCTTGCCGCTTGACCAATACAGAGCGTACTGACAGCCGGCTTGATGAACTGCATGGTGTCATAAATAGCCATACCAGCTGTTACTGAGCCGCCAGGTGAGTTAATGTAAAAATGAATGTCTTTTTCAGGATTTTCAGATTCTAAAAACAACATTTGCGCCACAATCAGATTTGCGCTGTGATCATTCACCTCACCCACCAGAAACACAACACGTTCCTTCAGCAGGCGAGAATAAATATCATAAGCTCGCTCACCGCGCCCGCTGGTTTCAACCACCATTGGGATCATGCCGATATTTTGCGGTTCAATATTAAACATGCTAGTTACCCATCAGTTGTGCAAACTCAATTGCCTTATCTGTTACCTGTGCACGCGCCAGCACCCAATCCACCACATTTTCTTCTAACACCAGATTTTCGATTTCCTGATAACGAACTGGATCTGCATAATACCAACGCACAACTTCTTCCGGATGTTCAAAACTTTGTGCGTAATCTTCTATCAGTACACGTACGCGGGCAGGTTCGGCCTTCAGGTCAAATTTCTCAACCAGATCAGCCAGAATTAAACCAAGCTTTACGCGTTTTCCTGCTCGCTCACTAAACAATTCTGCAGGTAACTGCATACCCTTCATGGCCATGCCGCGTTTTTCCATATCCTGGACGGTTTGTTGCATCAAACGCTGCGATTCCCATTGCACCAAAGCCTTAGGCAAATCGAATTGTGCAACTTCAATCAAGACATCCATTGCGGCTTCTTTGTTACGTCCTTTCAAACGACGCACCACTTCGCGCTCTAAATTACTGCGAATTTCATCTTCCAGTTTCGCAACATCACCGTCTGCAATGCCTATAGATTTAACAAATTCCGCATCGACTTCAGGTAAAACAGGGCCTTGAACGCTGTTTAAGGTAATTGTAAATGTGACCTGTTTACCAGCGACATCCTTGCCGTGATAATCAACTGGAAATGTCATGTCGAAGGATTTAACTTCTCCCACTGTCATACCGGAAATTGCAGATTCAAATTCTGGCATCATGCGACCGGTACCCAGCGTAACTGGATAATCCTTGGCTTCACCGCCTTCGAATACCACACCATCCAGTTTCCCAACAAAATCAATGGTGACGTTATCATCATTTTGCGCGGCACGATCAACTACAGCATACGTGGCACGCTGCTTGCGCAAAGTAGCAATCGTATTATCCACATCAGCCTGAGACAAATCATAGGTTGCGCGTTCAACCACTTGAACGGTCACATCACCCAATACGACTTCAGGATAAATCTCGAACGTTGCGCTGTATTCAATTTCCTCTGCATTCCAATCCGTTGTTTTAACAACGAACTCAGGATCCCCTGCGATACGCAATGCCTGAGCTTCAATGGCTTCTGCAAACGACTGCTGAAGTGCTTGGCCTATAGCCTCTTGACGTGCTTCCATCCCGTAATGCTGCTCCAGAATTTTTGCTGGAATTTTGCCAGGACGAAATCCGGCAATTTTTGCCGTACGACCGATATGCTTCAAACGATTAGCAACTTGAGTACGAAGAGCTTGTTGTGGAATGGTGGCGTTCAGGCGGCGTTCTAACGCGCTCACAGTTTCTAAGCTGGGCATGCTGTATTTCCTTGAGTTTGAATTGATAAGGGAAGCGGGTACAAGATAAATATTATGCAAAGAATTAAATCCAATGAAAAAATATCTTCTACAAACAGGCGGTTAAAACTGATCGCATTTCTGTTTATAACTTGTATATGCAGGATTGTAACAGAATCCTGACCCAGGTCGTCAATAATGGACAGCAATGCAGCAATTCTAAATTCAAAATCCAAGCATACTTAAAATAACTAATGCCAAGCAAAGCGGGGATTTACTCCCCGACACGAGGATATTTTGACTGATTGCCTTTGAGCATAAAAGCCATCAGCTGCCCCCCTCCATCGTGAAATACGGTTCATTCAGCCCACTAGCCCCGTGCGCCGCCGCATAATAATCCCGAAAGCAGGGCCGTCATACGAAGGGCATACGAGGACTGCCGCCCTCTTTTAAATACTAAATAGTTGCGCCCAAAGCACAAGAGCCGCACGGGTATCGATTACTCCTGGCGTGACCCGACAATGCTCTGCATCATTGAGCCGCATGCGATGCTGAGTCTGGCGCAGAGTCCGGTATAACGTACGGGTTTGACAGGCTAAATCAACGTCGATCAAACCGCATTCTGCTGCCATTTTCAGCAAGGCGAGATTGCCTGCGTCAGCGGTAAGTTGCGGGTATTGATGGGCATAGGCCAACACCAAAAATTGCACCATAAACTCAATATCAACCATGCCGCCACGATCATGTTTGATATCAAACAGTTCGCTTTTGTTAGGATGCCCCTCGTGAATTTTTTGTCGCATCGTAATAATTTCTTCGCGCAACGGCACCTGATCCCGCGGCTGACACAAAACCTGCTGACGAATTTTTTCAAATGCCGCGCCGACTTGCTGGTCACCCGCACTGAAGCGCGCACGACTCAGCGCTTGATGCTCCCAGACCCAGGCCTGACTTTGCTGGTATTCGGCAAAAGCCTCCATTGAACTCACCAACAAGCCGCTCGCCCCGTTCGGCCTCAGGCGTAAATCCGTTTCATACAAACGTCCCGAGGCGGTGTAACTGCCCAGCATGGCATTGATACTTTTGCCCAGACGCGCATAGTTTTCCTGTGCGTCGGGATGATCGTCATCATAGAGAAAAATCATATCCAAATCAGATGCATAGCCTAGCTCTTTCCCCCCCAGCTTCCCATAAGAAATGATGGCAAACTTTGCTTCTACACAGTGTCGTTTACGAGAACTCGCCCAGCATAACGCCAACACATGACGCAACATAAGATCTGCCAAATCACTCAAATGATCGCTAAGTTTTTCAAGCGGCAATAGCCCTTGCAAGTCCATCGCTAATAAATAAAAAATCTGTTCCTGCTGGACGTGATGCAACACTTCTAATTGCCGTTCTACATCGACACCACAATCATCTAGTCTCGCTTGCAAATTCAGTTCGATTTGTGCCCACAAAGGCGGTTGATACATTTCGCGTGCATCGAGCAACTCGTCGAACAAGGCGGGATGTTGTGCAAGATAGCCTGCAGCCCAACTACTGGACGAAAGTATTTTGGATAAACGCGCCAGCGCCTGAGGATACTCTGCTAAAAAGGCAAGATAAGCGGCGCGACGACTGATTGCTTCGAGCAGGGTCAGCAATCGCGACAAACAAGCATCGGGATCGTTAAACTCTCCGCTTAGTTTAATGAATTGCGGAATAAGCTGATCCACCCGCTGCCGGCTCAGATCGGATAATTGCCGATAACGTAGCGAACCGCGTAATTGCAATAACCTTAATGCACTGTCCTGTGCTGCACGATAACCCAGCTTCGCCAATTGATACGCCAACTCCCCCCCGGTGATCTCTTCGCTCCAAAGCACACTCTGCACCGATTCTGTCGCACCAAAAATCTGATCAAATTGATGAGAAACCAGCGCGCGATGAGGTTCAAGTACCTGTAAAAAATCGGCATAATTCACATACCCCATAGCGCAGGCTATGAGTTGTTTATCCTCTTCCTTTTCTGGTAATGCTTGAGTTTGTTGATCATCCAGATATTGCAAACGATGTTCCAGGTTGCGCAAAAACACATAGGCCTCAGCCAAATCGGACACCACCCGCGCTGTTAAATGCCCCTTCTCGGCTAATTCCCCTAACACCCGTTGTGTCGGTAATATGCGCAGACCTGCATCCTGACCGCCGCGTATTAGCTGAAAAACCTGAGCCGTGAATTCAATTTCACGAATTCCGCCTGGCCCCAATTTAATATTATCCAATCGATCTCGACGTTGTACTTCCTGACGAATTTGCGCATGCAATTTCCGCATGGAATCAATCGCGCCAAAATCCAGGTATTTACGATAAACAAACGGCTGATACAACTTAGATAGTTCCAATGTATAACGACTGTCATTCGGTGCAACAACACGCGCCTTGATCCAGGCATAACGCTCCCATTCCCGCCCCTGACTAACAAGATACTCTTCCAAGGCGGCAAAACTCATCACTAACGGGCCGCTCTCCCCATAAGGCCGTAAGCGCATATCCACTCGAAACACATAGCCATCCCCGGTAGCCTCATTAACAATATTGATCAGACGACGTCCCAAGCGTGTAAAAAATTCATGATTACTCAGTTTGCGCGCCCCGTCAGTTTCACCATCTTCCGAATACACAAAAATCAAATCAATATCGGATGACACGTTTAACTCCCCGCCACCCAGCTTTCCCATACCTATCACCAGCAACTCCTGTGCAAGTCCGCTATCTACACCGATCGGCGTGCCAAACTGCAACGACAAGGCGCGCATCAAACACCGTTGCGCCCGTTGCAAGACGATTTCCGCCAAAGCCGTCATCGCCTGCATCACCTCACTCAAATCTGCGTAACCATTTAAATCGCGAAAAATAAGTTTAACCATTACCTGTTTGCGCAACACTCGCACGGCGCGAGCCAATCCCGACTCCTCATTTAAATCAAACCCGCCAAGATCTAGCATCGCTACAATCGCCTCACGACTACAGGGCGTGTTGTAATTTTCCTGTAACCAACTCATCAACACGGGATCTGATTCGAGCACTCGTCTTGCATAACGACTACAGCGTAGCGTTTTTTCTAAGGCAATAAGGATGTCTGACGTATTTTCAGTTTTCATGGAGGAATTACTCGCCTGATAAGTTAGAATGCATGCTACCCATTGTAGCTTGCGTGTGACAAATAGTAGCACGCTGTATAACCGTTGACTTACAACCAACTTGAACGACTAAAACCTGACATTAATGTTTAACACCCGCACCGCTCGATTACTGTGGCAAGGCCTTAACTGGCTAACACGACTGACTATAGTCACGTCGTCGATTATCGCAGCACTCCTGGCGATCTGCATTATTACGCTGCGTTACTGGCTACTTCCCGAGATAGAACAGTTTCACGACAAAATCACCGCCTCCTTATCGACCGCGATGGGTAATCCCGTGACAATAGGAAAAATTAACGGGGATTGGAATGGACTGCATCCACATTTAAATTTAAATAATCTACGCATTCTGGATCAACAAGGCAAGGCCGCCTTAATACTGCCCAACGTCGATGCCAGCGTGTCCTGGTTATCTATACTGGCGGCTGAATTGCGCTTATCCAGTCTGGAAATTGACCGTCCGAAATTAATAATACGACGGAATCAACAGGGATTGATCTATATCGGCAATATGCCCATCAATACGACGGGCAATAACAACGATTTTTCCAACTGGCTGTTACAACAATCCCGTATGGTGATACGCAATGCTAATATAGTCTGGCTAGATGAACAGCATGACGCACCACCACTGATCCTCAATGCCGTCAACTTACGTATCGAGAGTCTGTTTAGCCATCATCGTTTTGCGATACGCGCCACGCCACCCGATACCGTTTCAACCCCATTAGATCTACGCGGTGATTTTTACGGGAAACGTTTTGATCAGCTCGAAAAATGGCATGGAAAATTATTTACGCAAATTGATTACACCGACCTGTTGGCATGGCGCCCCTGGTTGAAGCTCCCCTCCCAGCTGAGTAGCGGACGAGGCGCATTGCGCGGCTGGCTAAGTATAGAGAAGGGTAAACTAGGACAACTTACTCTCGACATGGCACTACATGATATAGCCACTCGTTTGGCCGAAAATACGCCCGAAATGGACGTACACACCTTAAACGGTCGTATAGCATGGACCCGCGTGAATGAGGGTTGGGAATTAGCCACACACCATTTAACCCTGCGTTTGCACAATGGGCTCGCATTACAGCCTACTGATTTTTATTATCGCTCTGTTCTTGCCAATGGAAAAAATCCTGGAGAGGGAGAGTTGCGCGCCAATACATTGCAACTTGAAACCCTAGTGAGTCTGGCAAACTTTCTACCTTTGGATCCAGCCCTGCATCAGCAACTCAACAGCTACGGCCCGCGAGGCCAGGTCTTTGACCTTAATATGCGCTGGCAAGGAGCGGCAACCTCGCCACTAACCTACCAGATAAAAGGTAAATTCAATAAGTTAGCGCTACAAAGTGTGGATAACTTACCCGGGTTTTCTGGCTTAACTGCGACAGTTGACGGCAATCAAAAGAGCGGGAGCATCACATTAAGCTCGCAAAACCTGACGGTGGATGCACCCAATGCGATGCGGGACACATTGTTTTTCCATACACTAACAGGACAGGTTGGCTGGCAAAATAACCAGAACGAACTGGCCATACAGGCGGACAATATTTCCCTTGCTAACGACGATCTGGCCGGCAATTTATTCGGTAGTTTTCACACCCAGAAAAACACCTTGGGCATATTGGATTTAACAGTCAACCTGACTCGTGCAAATATTAGGCAAGCCGCACGTTACACGCCCTTTATTGCTTTAGCTAAAAAAGAAAATGACTGGCTCAATAACGCAATGCGCGCGGGACACACCGAGGACTTTCACCTGCGCCTCAAAGGAAATCTCAGTGATTTTCCATTGGATGGAACTAAAAATGCCATCTTTGAAATTGGGGCACACGCTCAGGACGTGAGCGTTAAATTTGATCCAGACTGGCCTAGCATCGACAATTTATCGGGCGAATTTGTCATGCACGGAAACCGATTAGAAGTTAAATCACCGTCATCAACGCTGTTGGGCGCACATATCCACAACCTCATCGTCACGCATCCTGACATGTCAAAACCGGCAACACCTTTGGAAATAAAGGGTGTAGCGGAAGGAACAAACAATGGTTTTTTACAGTTTATACAACAAAGCCCCGTACGAGGCTACATCAACGGATTTACCGATGGCATGACAGCCAGTGGCAACGGGCATCTGGATCTATCGTTAAAAATCCCTCTACTGCTAGATCGCCCCGTTACCGTCAAAGGATTGATGCGTGTTCAATCCAGCGATATCGATTTGGGGCCTACGATACCCATGCTACACAATACTCGAGGGGAACTTGCATTCACTGAGTCTAGTATGCAAGCGAACAATGTTGCCGCAGACATACTGGGGGGGCCTGCACATTTGAATTTACAAACGCAAACTGGCGGCAGCGTCAACGCCACATTGCAGGGACGTGCCAACTTAGATCAATGGCGAACCCCCACCGCAGAGTTGAGTTTTTTACATGGCAGCACCATCTGGGATGCGACGATTAACATCGTGAAAAAAGTCCCGCAGATAACAATAAATTCTAATTTGCTGGGGATCAGCTCCAGCCTGCCTGCCCCGCTTACCAAGAGCGCAAATGAAGTCTGGCCACTGCACATTGAAAAGAAGGCAATTACTGAAAAGCAAGGCGTGATCAATGCGCAACTGGGGAAGTTACTGCGTGCACGACTTTATCTCAGCGAAGAAAATGGAGAATCAGTCATTAAAAGGGGCATGGTCAATTTTGGTACTCAAGAGATAGGCACTGACGCAAAATCGCGCCCCGGGATCGAACTACAGTCTGGTGTATGGTTCAGCGGTACTTTACCGACGTTGTCAATACAAGGCTGGGATACCCTCATGGGAAAATCAGGCTCAACGGCATTTCCAATTAGCGGAGGGAAATTGCATATCGACAAATTGACGGGCTATGGAATGAGCCTACATGACTTGAGCATCAGCGCAACAAAACGCAACGAAGGTCTGGCTGCACAACTCAAGAGCAACGCCATCAATGGTGAAATTGATTGGCGACCCGCAAGCCCGGGGGACAATGGAAAACTTACCGCACATTTACGCAATTTTTATTGGTCTAACGAATCCACTACCCCCGCTGAAAAACTTGGCGCTACAACCCGGCCTGTCACCGCAGGCCAGCGTCCATTACCTGAAATGGAGATTGCGATTGAAGATTTTCTGTTTAAAGGTAAGCAAATCGGTCGTATTGAAGTAATCGGGCTTCCAGAAGGGCACGATTGGCGATTAAAGCACTTGCACATTACCAACCCTGACGGCAGCGTAACGGGAAACGGACTTTGGCGCAGTAATCAAACACATATGCAAACCCAGCTCAATATTCTACTGGAAATTTCCAATGCAGGAAAAATTCTCGCCCGTTCAGGCTACCCTAATACCGTCAAGAACGGCAGCGGGAAACTAACTGCAAACTTGAGCTGGGATGGTCAACCCGATGAGTTTAATTATGCAACATTAGATGGAACAATCAAACTCGACACAGGTCAAGGTCAATTTCTCAAGATGGAGCCTGGCTTTGGAAAATTACTTGGCATCATGAGCTTGCAAGCGTTACCTAAACGCATCACGCTCGACTTTACCGATGTATTCAGTTCAGGCTTTGAATTTGACAACATCAATGGCAATGCAACAATTAAGCGCGGTGTAATGGACACACAGGACTTACACATCGATGGCTCTTCCGCGAAAGTAACCATGAAGGGACAAGTCAACTTAAACGACGAAACACAAAAACTGCACGTAGTAATTTTACCCACTTTAGGTTCGAGTGTATCGATGTTAAGCGCCTTTGCTGCGGGGCCCGTGGTCGGCTTAGGCACGTTAATTGTAAGCAAAGTATTGGGTAATCCACTCGATAAATTGATGTCGTTTGAATACAATATCAATGGAACATGGGGCGACCCGAATGTAATTAAGGTAGGTGAAATTCCTGTCAAGCTTAAAGATCTACCCAAACCCCCTACCTACAAATAATTGAGGATGATTATGTTAGATGGCAACGCCCCCTCTACCCGCGCTAAAAACTTCAAAGTCGCGGCAATACAAATGGCCTCAGGTCCTAATGTCGCAGGAAATTTAAGTGAGGCGCGACGTTTAATCGCTCGCGCCGCCGAACAAGGTGCAAAAGTGGTGGTCTTGCCGGAATTTTTCGCCATTATGGGTATGAATGAGCAAGACAAGGTTATGGTTCGTGAAGAAATAGCTTCGGGCCCCATCCAAAATTTTCTAAGTGAAATGGCCAGCCTGCATAAAATATGGCTAATAGGCGGATCTATCCCTTTATCTGCCAGCACGCCTGATAAAGTACGCAACAGTTGTCTGGTCTATAACGACGAAGGAATGCGCGTTGCGCGTTACGACAAAATACACTTATTCAGTTTATCCTTGGGCGGCGAAAGCTATGATGAGGCTAAAACCATAGAATCCGGCGATAAGATCGTCGTGATCGAAACCCCCTTTGGTCGTATCGGGCTTGCCATCTGCTATGACCTGCGTTTTCCTGAATTATTTCGTGCCATGCAAAATGTAGATATCATCGTCTTGCCCGCCGCATTCACTGAAACAACGGGGAAAATGCACTGGGAAGTACTAATACGTGCTCGTGCCATTGAAAATCTAGCCTATGTAATAGCCTCCGCTCAAGGCGGTTATCACGTCAACGGGCGAGAAACACACGGTAATAGTATGATAGTCGACCCCTGGGGAAGAATACTGGACAGACTGCCCCGAGGTTCAGGGGTAATTATCGCGGAAATCAATCCCGCATATCAACAGAGTCTACGCGCCAGTTTGCCGGCTCTAACACATAGAACATTACACAATTGTTAAAATCGGAAATGAGTGTGTAGAAAATGAAACATAGCCTACATCGATGCACTCCTTACAATTTTTACTTACGACTCACCATTGACGGCTTTAAAACATGACACTATCCGCTTCACCTGACACACTTTTTAATACCGCACAGCAAATTCTGCTTGCTCCTCACTTGATTGAAACCATTGAAATAGAACGGGTTTTCAATAGTATGCTGGCGCATCGCCTGGATTACGCAGATCTGTATTTTCAGTATACACGCGCCGAAAGCTGGTCTCTTGAAGAAGGCATCGTTAAATCCGGTAGTTTTAGTATCGACCAAGGGGTCGGTGTACGTGCCGTCAGCGGTGAAAAAACGGCATTTGCCTATTCTGATGATATCAGTCTGAATGCATTGCAAAGTGCAGCCCAGGCAACCCGGGCCATTGCAAGTTCCGGCGGCACAAACACGTGTCCCCTGCTGCATCGCGGCTCAAGACGAGACATTTATTTACCCAATGATCCGATTGCCAGCCTGAAGGATGCCGACAAGGTTGCGCTGCTTGAAAAGCTCGAAGGCTATGCTCGCGCTCTTGATCCTCGCGTGGTGCAAGTTATGGCAGGCCTGGCAGGTGAATATGAAGTTGTGATGGTCGCACGCAGCGATGGACTGATGAATGCCGATATCCGTCCTTTAGTTCGCCTGTCCATTACCGTCATTATCGAAAGTCACGGTAAACGCGAGCAAGGTTCAGCGGGGGGCGGAGGACGTTTTAATTACAGTTATTTCAACGATGAGATGCTGCGTAAATATGCGGCTCAGGCCGTCCATCAGGCCGTGGTTAACCTTGATGCGGCTCCGGCTCCGGCAGGCAATATGACCGTGGTATTAGGGAATGGCTGGCCTGGTATCTTATTGCATGAAGCAATTGGTCACGGACTGGAAGGCGATTTTAACCGCAAAGGCAGCTCCTCCTTTTCGGGTCGTATTGGTGAACGAGTGGCAGCGAAAGGCGTGAACGTTGTAGATGACGGAACGCTGGCCAATCGCCGCGGCTCCCTGCAAATGGATGATGAGGGCAACCCGACACAATGCACCACCTTGATTGAAGATGGCATACTTAAGGGTTACTTGCAGGACAGTTTAAATTCACGTTTGATGGGCGTACCGCTGACGGGTAATGCACGCCGCGAATCTTATGCACACATACCCATGCCGCGCATGACCAATACCTATATGCTTGCTGGCGATAAAAATCCAGCTGAAATTATTGCATCGGTTAAACACGGATTATATGCAGTTAATTTTGCCGGTGGACAAGTCGACATTACCAGCGGAAAATTTGTTTTTTCCACTGCCGAAGCCTATATGATAGAAGACGGTAAAATCACTTACCCGGTCAAAGGGGCGACACTAATAGGAAACGGACCTGATGTGCTAACGCGCATTTCCATGATAGGCAATGACATGGCACTCGATTCAGGTGTTGGCACCTGTGGAAAAGAAGGTCAAAGTGTACCCGTGGGTGTAGGTCAACCCACCCTTAAAATAGACGGATTAACGGTAGGTGGCACAGCCTAAAAATCTGTTTGTACATTTAAAGTTTGAAATTTGTTTTTGAAATATTCAATGGAGTCGATTTATATGGATACACCTATAGCTTTAAGAAACCTGCCTTGCACAAACATTTTCCATAAGGGTGATGTCTTTGTGTTGTTCGGCGAATTATTTGGCCGCGGCTATGCTAACGGCCTGATCAATGAAGCTAAAAAATCTGGCATGACCATCATCGGCATTACCGTCGGTCGCCGCGATGAACATAACGCTCTGCGTGCTTTAACCCCTGAAGAACTCAGCGAGGCGGAAGCAAATTTAGGTGGACGGATAATCAATGTGCCGCTGATGGCCGGCTTCGATCTGGATGCCCCATCCGGTGAACAGACCCCAACTGATCTATTGGCAGGGATGACGCTCAAGAGCTGGCAAGAAGACACGCTAGACTGGGCCCACATCGAAAAATGTCGGGATGTAGGAATTGAGCGTATTAAAAATTCCATCGCACAGGTCATGGAACAGCTGGATGAAATGATCCCTGATGGTAGCAATGCATTCTTCGCCCACACCATGGCAGGCGGCATTCCAAAAGTTAAAGTTTTCCTTGCCATTGCCAACCGCATCTATAAAGGACGAGGCGAGCGCTTTATGTCCTCGCGCGCACTCTTGGACAGTGATCTTGGCAAACTTATTTTAATGAACTTTGATGAAGTAACCGCGAACACCTTTCAATATTTAATTGAAGGTAGCGCTGCTATTCGTACACGACTTGAAAAAACAGGGGGGCAGGTGCGCTATACCGCCTATGGCTATCATGGCACTGAGATTTTAATTTCCGGTCAATATCAATGGCAGACTTACAGTAACTATACGCAAGGTCGCGCTAAAATGCGCCTCGAACAGATTGCTGTTTCTGCCTGGGATAAGAATATTAAGGCGACGGTTTACAATTGCCCTGAAATCCGCACCAACTCCTCAGATATTTTTGCAGGCGTTGAACTCTCCTTGTTTCCTCTGCTCAAAGCGCTGAAGCAAGAACAGGGTGGCGCATGGGCCGAGCAACAATGGCAAATATGCCAACCCCTGTTACTGGAAGACATCACACTCGATACGCTGCTGCAAAAAATCGAGGATTATAATACCAGTGCAGTCATGACTGACTATCGCAACTTTGCCGCCTGGCCTATGGATAACTCAGCCGCCTTGGCAGAATTAATGATAGGTACTTCGGATGAAATCATCCAGATGCACAAAAATCGTACGGAACTGGTTGTAGGTCACTTAAGTGCGCTGGTATTGGAAGGCACCGGCCCCTTAATGTTTTATGAAACATCTCATCCTGCGGGCCCCGTACTTTGGCTTAATCATGACATCATTGCAAAACAACTCAATTTAATGCATAACGCCTGATTTTTCACGCGTGGGGACAGACACGCGTGAGTTTCTAATTTACCCGATTAAGACCTTAAAGATAGATGATCAAATTATTACAGCTCGGCACCACCTTACTCTTGCTTTCATTGGGCAGCGCATTCGCCTCCCCGGATGACTTTAAACTTTGTCGTGACATCTTTGTCAACGGCATCCCCCCGACTATTCAGCACCAGGAAACACTCCAACCCCGTGCGCTGTGTTTTAACGCATTTGCCGTATTGCATTCAGGAAAAAGTCATACACCGCTATATGTTGCAGAACGGCTTAATAGCACCCTATTGCAAGAAGCAAAAGGGAATCAACGTACGAACAAATTTTTTGCCGATGCCAGATTGCCACGAGCCGAACGTGCCGAACTGGGCGACTATCAAGGTTCCGGATTTGACCGTGGACATATGGCACCCGCCGGTGATATGGGGACCGATGAATCCATGGCACAGAGTTTTTCACTCGCCAATATGGTGCCCCAATATGCGGTCAACAATCGTAAAGTCTGGGCTAGCATCGAAAAAGCCACCCGTAAATATGTTATGCGTGCCGCCGGCGACGTTTACGTGATTACTGGTCCTGTATTTGATGGAACACCCCCCACAATAGGAGATAATCACGTCTGGATACCTCAGCATTTATTTAAACTTGTCTATGATCCAAGCAGCCAGAAAATCTGGGTAAATTGGGTAGATAACACCAATGAGGCGAAAGTTGGCAAGCCAATCAGCTATGAAGAACTGGTGAAACGGACGGGTATTGAATTTATCAATATCACACCGAAAGCCGCCTCATTATCTAACAATCCACGTTCCTGACCGCACCAGGTACACTCAAATGAACCCAAGGGTACATCTCACGGTATAATTGCGTCTAAATGCAGATATTACGCGGACTCTCCCCCCCAGACACCCAAGCTGTCGCACTGACTATCGGAAACTTCGATGGCGTGCACTTGGGCCATCAAGCTTTGCTCAAGCAATTGCAGGACGCCGCGCGCGTGCGCGGATTACAAACAGGTATCGTCATTTTCGAACCTCATCCGCGTGAGTTTTTCACCCCTGATGTAGCCCCGGCGCGATTAAGTCGCCTGCGTGAAAAACTGGAACTATTTTCTGCTCTGGGCATAGACCGCGTACACATCTGTCGTTTCAATATTCAATTTTCCAAAATGAGTGCGGCGGATTTTATTCATAAATTACATCTGGACTTGCAGGCCAAATTTGTCTTGATAGGTGATGACTTTCGATTTGGTAGCGGGCGGATCGGTGATTTCGCGCTGATGGAGAAAATTGCTGCTCAGTACGATTTTGAAGTGCAAGGCGTAAAAACCATTGCGCATGATGGAGTACGAATTTCCAGTACCGCAGTACGTGGCGCATTAGCCGCAGGGCAGATGCGTCGGGTACATGATTATCTGGGGCGTACTTACAGTATTAGCGGGCGTGTTGTTCATGGCGACGGTGTAGGCAAACAGTTAGGCTACCCGACCGCAAATATTCAATTAAAGACCCCCCACCCTGCTTTATCTGGGGTGTTTGTGGTCGAAGCACATGCAGAAGGTATGGGTGTGATGCGTGGCGTGGCCAGTTTAGGTGTACGCCCCACACTAAAATACGCAGCCCGTCCGATACTAGAAGTACATCTGTTTGAATTTAACAAAGATATATATGGAACGCGCTTACGCGTGGAATTCCTGCAAAAACACCGTGATGAACGTAAATTTCCCGATGTCGGGGCACTAACGCGACAAATCGCTTTAGATGTAGAACATGCAAAGAAATGGTTTGAACAACATGACTGATTACAAAAAAACCCTCAATTTACCCGATACGGCTTTTCCAATGCGTGGCGATATGGCCAAACGTGAGCCAAAAATGTTGGCACGCTGGCAAGAACAACGTCGTTATCAAAAAATACGCGATGCCAAATCCGGCTTGCCTAAATTTATTCTGCACGATGGCCCTCCCTATGCCAACGGCGATATACACATCGGCCATGCAGTAAACAAAATCCTCAAAGACATTATCCTGAAGAGCAAAACACTTTCCGGTTTTGATGCACCCTACGTACCGGGTTGGGATTGCCACGGTTTACCAATTGAATTGATGGTGGAAAAAAAACACGGCAAGGCCATTCCTCCCGCACAATTTCGCGAATTATGTCGTGCCTATGCCGCCGAACAAGTGGAACGTCAAAAAAAGGACTTCATTCGTCTGGGCGTTTTAGGCGACTGGGATCAGCCCTATCTAACCATGGATTACCAGGTTGAAGCCGACATCATCCGCTCAATCGGACAAATCCATAACCGAGGTTATCTGTATCAAGGCTACAAGCCGGTAAACTGGTGCCTGGACTGTCAGTCGGCACTCGCTGAAGCTGAAGTTGAATATGAAGATAAGACTTCCAGTGCAATTGATGTCGCTTTTGAAGTCCAAGACTCACAGTTAATCGCACAGGCATTTGGCCTTTCCTTGCCCGTTGCTTCGCGCGTGTCAGTCGTAATCTGGACCACAACCCCTTGGACACTACCGGCCAATCAAGCGGTGAGCGTACATCCTGATTTTGAATATCGCCTGATCAAAACCGACCAGGGATATTTGCTGCTGGCAAATGACTTAGCAGACAGCTGCTTGGCGCGCTATGAACTCAACGGTGAAACAATCGGCATCTGCAAAGGTTCCGCACTGGAATTGATTTCCTTACAGCACCCGTTTCAGAATCGCACCGTTCCCCTCATCTGTGGCGATCATGTCACAGCGGATTCCGGCACAGGTCTTGTGCACACGGCGCCCGCTCACGGATTGGACGACTATTTCGTCGGACAAAAATATGGCTTGCCAACGGACAATCCCGTGGGCGACGACGGGAAATTTTTAGCCAGCATACCGCCGCTGGGTGATATCGAACTGGCGGGTGTTTTCGTTTGGAAAGCCAATGACATAGTATTGCACGCGCTCGAAGCGAGCGGACATTTGCTGTGCCTGAAAAAAGTTCAACACAGCTATCCGCATTGCTGGCGCCACAAAACCCCCATTATTTTCCGTTCTACACCTCAGTGGTTTATTGGCATGACGCAGACCGGGAATACTGAAGGTGAAAAACATCTCAGCCTGCGGGCACTGGCCAACCAGGCCGTGGATGAAACGACCTTTTTCCCTTCCTGGGGACGCGCACGACTGGAGGCGATGATTAAAAATCGTCCTGACTGGTGTGTCTCACGCCAGCGCAACTGGGGTGTACCCATGCCGTTCTTCATCCACAAGGAAACAGGAGCGCTTCACCCTAAAACGCCTGAACTATTAGAACAAGTCGCAAATCGCGTTGAACAACACGGGATTGAAGCCTGGTTTAGCATGGAGGCTGCTGACCTGCTAGGACAGGATGCGGAAAACTACAAAAAGCTGACACATACTTTAGACGTCTGGTTTGATTCTGGCACCACTCACGCATCCGTGCTGAATCGTCGCGCCGAACTCGGTTCCCCGGCCGATCTGTACCTGGAAGGTTCCGATCAGCATCGAGGCTGGTTCCAGTCTTCCTTGCTCACAGGTTGCGCTCTCAACAACCGCGCGCCCTACAAAGCCTTACTCACCCATGGTTTTGTCGTTGATGGCCAAGGTCACAAGATGTCCAAGTCCAAGGGCAACGTAATTGCACCACAAAAAATATTCGATACCCTGGGTGCTGATATTTTACGTCTGTGGACAGCGTCAACCGACTACTCCGGCGAACTGACCATTTCGGATGAAATATTAAAACGCGTTGTGGAAAGTTATCGTCGTATTCGCAATACCCTTAAATTTCTTCTGGCAAATATTTCTGATTTTGATGAAAAACGTGACGCTCTGCCAGTGGATCAATGGCTGGAAATTGACCGTTATGCACTGACGCTAATACAAAAACTTCAAACAGAAGTGTGTGCCGACTACGAACGATACGAGTTCCATTTGACGGTACAAAAACTGCTGGCTTTCTGCTCTGAGGATTTGGGCAGTTTTTACCTCGATATACTCAAAGATCGGCTGTACACATCAGGTGAGCACACCGCAGCACGCCGTTCTGCACAAAACGCCCTCTATCACATCACGCTAGCACTCACCCGTTTGATTGCCCCGATTTTAAGCTTTACCGCCGAGGAAGTGCATGAAACCTTAACTTGCCGCGACGATGAGAGTGTATTCCTGGGCACATGGTATCCCTTACCTGCACTAAACAATGCGGAAGAAATCACCTCACGCTGGAATACATTACGCACCGTCCGTTGCGAAGTACAAAAACGTCTTGAAGAACTGCGTACAGCGGGAACAATAGGATCATCACTACAAGCAGAGGTCGCTGTTTTTGTCGATGCAGAAACGTATGATGCCCTAAGCCTTTTAAATGACGAGTTGAAATTTGTGCTTATTACCTCGGCTGCCACTTTAAACAAGGATGCACAGGCAAACGGTACCATCCGCGTCGAAGCCACTTCCTCCACACAAGCCAAATGCGAACGTTGCTGGCATTACCGTGAAGAAATCGGTTCTTATGAAGCGCATCCCACACTGTGCGGTCGATGCGTGAGCAACTTGTATGGTCGCGGTGAGACTCGCAATTATGCTTAGCCGCTGGCTCGCCTTATCGACCCTCGTTGTCCTGTTCGATCAGATAAGTAAATTACTGATCGTTAATAAATTTACCTACCTCGAAAGTGTAACGGTACTGAGCACTTTTGATTTAGCCCGATTACACAATGCAGGCGCGGCCTTTAGTTTCTTAAGTGAAGCCGGCGGGATGCAACGCTGGCTGTTTACCGCTATCGCCATCATTGCCTCCGTATCGATTACCCTGTTGTTAAAAAAGCACGCGCAGGAATGGTTATTTTCACTGGCATTAAGTTTAATTTTAGGTGGAGCCTTGGGCAACCTGATCGACCGTTTCACCTATGGCTATGTGATCGATTTCCTGTTATTTCACTGGAATGAGCATTATTTTCCGGCATTCAATCTGGCTGACTCGGCGATTACCTGTGGGGCAGGCTTGATGATATGGGAAAGTTTTATGGAGAAAAAAAATGGATCTGCTGTTAGCTAACCCACGCGGTTTCTGCGCAGGCGTCGATCGCGCAATTGAAATTGTCGAACGTGCCTTAGCCTTGCATGGCGCACCCATTTACGTACGTCATGAAGTTGTACACAACAAATTTGTCGTAGATGGCCTGCGCAATAAGGGGGCTGTTTTCATCGAGGAATTGAGCGATGTTCCTGCCGGGAGCATCCTGATTTTCAGCGCACACGGCGTCTCGCAAGCCGTGCGACGCGATGCAGAACAACGCAACTTAACCGTATTTGATGCGACGTGCCCCTTGGTGACCAAAGTCCATGTTGAAGTATCCCGCCTGAGAGATCAAAACAAAGAAATCATCATGATAGGTCACAAAGGTCACCCGGAAGTTGAGGGCACCATGGGACAAACCTTAACGGGTATGTATTTAGTCGAGTCCCCTGAACAGGTTGCTCATCTGAATATTCAAGATGAACAAAACTTAGCCTATGTCACTCAGACCACACTGTCAGTGGATGACGCCAGTGCTATTATCACTGCACTTAAAAATCGTTTTCCATTTATCACCGGGCCTAAAAAAGATGACATTTGCTATGCAACGCAAAATCGTCAGGATGCCGTGAAAATGTTAGTTGGCCAATGTGACGTGGTTATTGTCGTCGGCTCACCGAATAGTTCTAACTCCAACCGTCTGCGCGAAGTCGCAGCCAATGTCGGCGTACCGGCTTATCTGGTCGATGATGCCCGTGGTTTGCAACCTGAGTGGTTTAAAGATCGAATACACATAGGCGTGACAGCCGGTGCATCCGCTCCCGAAATTCTCGTACAAGGGGTAATAGAAAAATTACAACAATTGGGTGCGACGCAGGTTACCGAACTACAGGGCATCATCGAAAATGTTGTTTTTCCCCTACCCAAAACTCTGATTAAAATAATCGCGTCCGTTTAAACATAACTCAACATGGAACATATCCTGATTATCGGTGGTGGCGCAGTAGGACTTACCTCTGCCCAGGCGTTACTACTGGCAGGTCATAAAGTCACACTCGTTGAACGCGGCACGATTGGCCAGGAAGCATCCTGGGCCGGGGGCGGCATCATGTCGCCTTTATGTTCTTGGGATTATAAAGAATCAGTCACACGTCTTACGCAACGAAGTATGGCCATGTTTGAATCAGCCATGCAAAATCTGCATAATGCGACCGGCATAGATCCCCAATATCAACGCAGCGGTATGCTCATCTTGCCGCCGAACAAAGCCGGTCTTGCCACAGCATGGTGTCGCGATCATCAGGTTGCGCTAAAGCAGGTCGTCGTTGAGCTGCCCGGGCTACAGGGTGAAGGCTTATTAATGCCTGAGATTGGGCAAGTTCGAAATCCCAGACTGCTGGCAGCCCTACGCTGTCATGTTGAACGCTTGGGATGCCTTATTTTAGAACATCATGAAGTACAAAAAATCACGCTGGCTGGCGAACGTATTACCGGAATACAGACTTCGCAAGGTCTCCTTAGCGCCGATGGCTATTTGCTTTGCGCAGGAGCATGGAGTTACACCCTACTCGGTGAACATGCGCTAAAACTGGATGTACATCCAATACGCGGTCAAATGCTGTTATTCAAATTTGACACGCCACCAATTGAACACATACTCCTGCAAGAAAGTCTGTATCTCATTCCAAGACGTGACGGCCATGTTTTAGTCGGCAGCACACTCGAAGATACCGGATTTGACAAATCGACTACACTCGAAGCACGCAGCAGTTTATTGCAAAAAGTGTCTCGCTTATTCCCTGATTGGCCGGCACCTATCGATCATTGGGCGGGTTTACGTCCAGGATCGGCTGATAACATCCCTACCTTGGGACGACATCCTGACATTGCCAATTTATATGCCAACTGCGGACATTTTCGCTATGGGGTGACCATGTCTTTAGCCTGTGCAGATTTAGTGCTAGGCGAAATCACGGGTCGTGCCCAGCCCTTTAGTTTGGATGAATATCGCTGGCGTAGATAGCATACTATCTAATATAATACCGGCTTGGCTGAAGTAGCTCAGTTGGTAGAGCAACGCACTCGTAACGCGTAGGTCGGAGGTTCGATTCCTCTCTTCAGCACCATTTGGTAGTTTTAAGCAGTCCTGAAAATTCCTCTTAGCCCTTACGGGGTATAGCTTTAACGCACGCCTACCATCCATCCCGCCATCTCACCCGACTCAAAGTGCATTTTTGATGCCGCAATTGCCTGATCGACCTGACTGTTAATCAAACTCACGACGGTATTCAGGTGTTCACTTTCAGCACCTAGCACTTCGAGTAAACTACGGCGACCCAGAGATTGCCACTGATCAAAAAAATCTTGCCTGACTTGATCCGTACCTTGCTTCAAAATAAGCAAATTTTTGATGCGTAGCGTTTGTGTCTTATAGTCTGCCCAGGCTGCATTCAATTTAAACTCAACATCACTCACTGCCTGCCTGAGCTTTTCTCCGGACGATTCAGCACGAGCCAATGCCGCGCGCTCATTGGCCTTACTCGAAAATCCTTGAAAGGCATTCCATTTAACCGAGAGATAGACCTGCCCGGGATCGGCGTAACCCATCTGATCAACGCCATTCAATTTAGAAGCGACAAGATCAAGCTGAGGCGCTTGCGTAGCCTGAGAGACCTCGACCTGATCTTTAGATGCACTCACTTCCGCATCCGCCAACTGTATGGCGGGATGTTCTTCAGCACGCAGCAACGCCACTTCCAGCGACAAAGGCTCCAGCTCAATTTCAGACTCTTTAACGTCGTCTATCCTGATTTTTTCACCAACTAATTTAATCAATTCAATCTGATAATCACGTTTTTTTGAAACTGCATTATTTAAATTTTCTTCTGCCTGCAGGACGCGAGCACTCACTTGTGTGAATTCACTGCGTCGACCCGGCATGACTTTAACAATTTCAATCATACTTTTTTCCAGCTTTTTCATCTGCGTCAAATGCCCCTGATAAGCGATGATCAACAATTGTTGCCGGGCGATTTGTAAAAAAGCATTGCTGGTATCAAAGGCAATTTTATTGCGTGCCAGCAAATATTTAGCTTCAATTGAATGCGCTATATGCTGCTTGCTGGCAATCAGGCTGGATGTACGCCCCCCATCAAACACGGTATAACTCAAAGTCGCACCAAGCCGATTTAGCGTTCCATTACCATAAGGATTCCCTCCTTTACCCAGTTTGGCTGCCGCACTGGTAGCATTAAAATCAACCTTGGGCCAGAGCGCACCTTTGGCTTCTTCAAAATCATTTTGTGCCGCCTGCCATGCCGACTCCGCATCACGCACCTCGGGACTATGCCGCAACGCCAATTCAACCAGATGCTGAATCTGCATAAACTTTTGACCGTGATGCGAATTCATCAAACCTGTGTAAGGCGCACCCGCATTGACAACAGTGTCGGCTGTGTTAATTTTAGGTATCCCCGTCCGCACCACACGCTCATAAAGACTTTCATCTTTCACAACCGAAGGTGCTGGCCGAGACGTTGTCACAAGTGACTTCGAAACAATCTGACTCGATTCATCCGGGGGGAGCGAAGGCTGACCAGGTAACAAAACGGTCTGGGCTAAATCAGCAGAAGGTAAAACAGCAGGAGGCAAAGCTGCCATCGGTAAAATGACCTGAGACGACACCTCAGTCGGCACTGGCACCGGCACCGGAATCGTGATCGGATTAGATGCCGCAATAACGGGTTCAGACGGACTCGCAACTTGACCGGAAGGGGCTGCAACAACCGGAGATACAACATATTCAGAAGGAAAGAGCACTAACTTAGCAGCGATACGATACTGAAACGGGGTAGACATCCGCTTGTAAGTGACCTCATCATCGCGATCGCGCCGCACACCCTGTTCTGTTTGAGACGCAGTCAAAACCTGACCGGCCTGATCGCTCACAGCCGATTCTGCCGCCACACCTAATTGCGGGATACACAACACCAACAGCCATCGCCACATACCCTACCCTATTTATGATGAAATGCTATTAAAATAAAATCGCTCTACCGCTCTCTAAAGGCTTCACGCGCCTTAAAGATGGGTTTTAGCAGATAATCCATGACCGTTTTTTCCCCGGTGCGAATTTCAACGCTTGCCGTCATACCCGGAATAATCGGAAAGATTTTGTCACCTTTTTTCAGCGAACCCGATGAAGTCCTGACCAGCACTTTGTAATAGCTATCTTCACCCGGAGCACTCATTGAACGCTTTTCTTCCATCAGGGTATCAGCACTAATATGCTCCAATACCCCCGTCAAGCCGCCGTAAACAGAATAATCATAGGCGGTGATTTTCACCGTGGCCGACAAACCGGGACGCAAAAAGGCGACATCTTTAGGCCGTATCTTCGCCTCAATAAGCAGCTGATCCCCTAGCGGCATGATCTCCATAATATCCACTGCAGGTTGTACCACACCACCTAACGTTTTGACCCGAACATTTTTGATGATACCCCGCATTTGTGCCCGAATCACGGTACGTTTCATCGAATCTTCACGCCCCACCACATTTTCACGCGATTGCGCCAGTTCGCTTTCCATACGCACCAGATCCTGATTGACTTCAGAACGGAATTTATTGCGCCGTTCCTGAATTTGCACTCTGAAATCATTTGCCTGACGTTGAAGCTTTAATAACTCAAGATCGGAAATGAGCCCCTTTCTAACCAGCGGTTCGGTCTTGCCAATTTCCTCTACACTTAATCGCAAACCCTGCTCCAGTCCGGCAACAATTTCATTGAGCGCATGACGTCGACTCGCAAAGGCTTCAGTTTCGTTGCGCATGATATCCGGATGCTTTTGAACCTCTTCAGGAAACACCAGCGCACGATTAAAAGACTCGGCCTGTAAACGTGCAACACTCCCCATCAGTGCGACCATTTTGTTGTAACCTTCACCGTAAATTGCATCGGCACGAATCGAATCGAGTTTTAACAAAGGCTGATCTTTTTCAACCACATCGCCTTCTTTTACATACAACTCAGCAACAATCCCGCCTTCCAGACTTTGAATAATCTGCTCTCCGCTATTTCCGGTGACCTTCCCCTCTCCTTGCGTTATTTCTTCCACCACCGCGAAATTAGCCCAGATGAGTGCAATCAATAAGGTTGCAACAATCAAATACAGTGACAATTTAATCTTAGGTGTCGATTGCTCCATCATGGCGGCATGCAAGTCACGCATATAAGCAATATCTTCAGCATCAACCACTTCCGGATTTTCAGTTCGGCGAAATAAATTGCGTAACCGTGGCGCTTCGTCCGTTTTAAGCACTTCTTCCTGATGATCCGACATTATTTTGGCACCGCTATCTGTCCGCCCGTCAAGGCGGCAAGAATTTTATCTTTAGGTCCGTCTGCAACCACTTTACCGTTATCAAGCACAATCACCCGGCTAACTAAACTTAGCAAAGAAAATCGATGTGTGGAGATAATCAAAGTACGGTTACCCCTGATCGCTTGTAACTGGGTGATAAAGGCCGCCTCTGTCTGGCCATCCATGGCGCTGGTCGGTTCATCCATCAACAAAATTTGCGCCTCGGCCAGTAAACTTCTTGCCAGTGCCACCAGTTGTTGCTGTCCGCCGGATAAGCCTTTGCCTCCCTCGCCAATTTCCATCTCAAATCCCAGGGGGTGACGCGCTGCCAGCGCATCCAGGCCTATCATGCGGGCAACACGTAAAAACTGATCCGGTGAGACGTGGGGTGCTGCCATCATGATGTTTTCACGCAAGGTGCCGTAGAACAGTTTACATTCTTGTGTAACCAGTGAAATATTATGGCGCACATCGGCAGGATCAATCTGGCGTAGATCAACACCATCGGCAAGAATACTGCCTTCGGTAGGTAAAAACAGACCGTTCAATAAACGCAGCAAGGTCGATTTGCCACTGCCGATACGCCCCAGAATCGCAATTGATTCTCCAGGCAAGACCGCAATATTAAGGTCACTCAACGCGGGTAACTTCTGATCAGGATAGCTAAAACAGGCATTTTTAACTTCAATTCCGCCGTCCAGTTTACGACGCGGCAAATAGTTTTGTTGATCGATCCGATCACCAGGAGCCGCCATCAGGGCATTGAGCATATCGAGTGAAACCTTGGCCTGCTGATAACGTATCGCCAGACCCACCACCTGAGCCATCGGCCCGACCACGCGTCCGGCCAGCATCACCACACCGATTAAGGCGCCCATAGACAACTTACCATCGGCGATGAGATACACGCCCCAGACCACCAGGATAATAGTGACAACCTGCTGAACAAAATTCACCAGATTCATCGCCCAACTGCTAAGCATCTTGGACTTCATCGAACTGCTCGCCGATAAGGCGCTCCAGTCTTCCCAGCGCTTTTGCATAAATCCCTGGCCATTGATGGCTTTCAGGGTTTCTATGCCTTCGAGAGATTCAATCAGCAGTCCCTGTTTAAGTGAGCCTTCGCGCATATTTTCGCGCATATAGCGACCTAGCGGCTTTTGTATAAAATAACCAATCAGCACAATCAGGGGAATCACAGCGACCAGCACCCAGGCGAGTTGCCCGCCTATCATCGCGATCACCACCACAAACAACAATACAAAGGGTAAATCCGTTAAAGCGGCCACGGTGGCCGACGAAACAAAATCGCGCAACGATTCAAACTCACGGAAATGATTTGCAAATACGCCTGATGAGCCAGGACGCTTTTCCAAACGTCTATCCAGTGCCTGACGGAACATGATAGAACCCATGATCAGATCTGCTTTTTTACCTGCAATATCGACCAGATAAGTGCGTAACTGACGTCCGGCAAATTCAAACAACATGGCCAGCGTGACACCAATCGCCAAAGACCATAAGGTTGCATATGCCTGATTCGGCACCACGCGATCATAGACATTCATGGTAAAGAAAGTACCCGCTAACGCCAGCACATTGACCAGAATCGCCGCAAGTATCGTGTTGATATAATAGCTGCGAAAACGCCACAGTGTTCCCCAGAACCAACTGGTAGGTTTAGGCGCTAAATGTTCGCCCGCCCTGTCATCGCGACGCATCGGCGGCTTGATAAAAATGACATAACCATTCGCCAGCTTAGCCAGCTCACCGAAAGACATTTCCAGCGGAAAGCAGCGATCGCCTTCCGGCATCATCACTTCGACCAACCCCTCTGCCGTGCGCTGGGTCCAGACGCACGCACGCCCGTCGGACGTCATAACAATCGCCGGCAAAAAGTAATCCTTGATGTCGGCCAACTCTTTTTTCAACAAAGCGGCGGTATAACCCGCTTCTTCTGCCGCTCGCAACACAATTTCAACGGATGCAGATGCCAGCCCTACCGGCAAACCCTGACGCCACGAAGTTAACGTACGTTCATCCCCGTAAAATTGCGAGATAAAAGCAAGACAATTTAGCAACTCATCTGACGGTGCAGGTGCTTCCTCTGCTCCATCAAACTGTTGCTCATTAAAAGCAAGAGTAGTCAAAATAGTCCCTGATCCTAGGCCACAATCACGCCATTTTGGATCAACAATTCAACGATAGTCGCACCCGAAGTGGCCAAGTATTGACTGTAACCTGCACCGGCAGCTCCTGTTGCGCTGTAACTATTGGCAACACCTTGCAGAACAAATTGCCCTGCACCCGCACCCAGCCCTATCGTTGCCGTATCCAGCGCAGTACCTGTAATAACAACGGTAGAGTGGGCCGTCAAGGGATCGACAATTGCTGAGTTATTTGCAAACAAGTCAGCCGCTGTCAAGGTGATTGTATTAGCCGTCACGTCAGTTGCCATATCCACAGTTTGAAAATGCGAGGTAATCTGAGCCCCGGTATTAAATACATTGAAATTAACGACCGTAGCACCAGCGACACCTAAGGTTGTTGCCAGACTAGCATCGACCAAACCAGTCGTTGCTGCGTCGATTGCAAGGAGTGATGTGGCTGCAACCGTCGTATCGGATAATGTTACTGCCTCATTACCCAAACCACTGACTGTAAGCGCTGTATTTGCGGTATAAGCTGCCAAAACATCTACAGCTAAACCAGTCAAAGTCAACACAGCAGACACATCAACCACACCCGTGGTCACTGCATCAACTGAATTTACAGCAGTCACTGCCAATGTCGTGTCAGACAGGGTTACCGCTTCATTGCCCAAGCCACTGATAGTGCCAGCTGTATTCGCTGCGTAAGTTAACAGCACGTCAGCCGCAACACCGGTCACAGCAGTAACAGTAGCTGCATTTTCCACACCGGAGGTAAAGGCATCAATCATATTTAAACTAGATGCTGCTACGGTAAAATCAGACAGAATCACTGCTTCATTACCCAGTCCGGAAATAGTCCCCAACACATTATCAACATAACTCGTAATAACTTGAGAGGCAGTTCCTGTCAGCGTTGTGACCAAAGCCGCACTCACCACACCCGTGGTTTTCGCATCAATCGCATTCAGATCCGTGGCCGCTGCCGTCACATCCGACAACGTGACAGCCTCAGTGCCAGACAAGGAAATACCAACCGAGTTGACCGCTGTATTTACATCGACTGCCAAACCTGTCAGGGTTGTAACCATAGCCGCGTTAAAGACCCCCGTGGTCACGGCATCAATCGCATTAAGTGTCACCGCTGCCAGGCTTACATCCGAAAGGGTTACCGCTTCATTGCCCAAGCCACTTATAGTGCCCGCTGCATAAGCCAGTGCAACATCCGCCGCCAAACCCGTCAGCGTT
>CAIOSY010000043.1 GCA_903861075.1 uncultured Nitrosomonadales bacterium | reverse complement strand
TGCATGAACGTGAGCAATACCTTCAACCACATTCTTTTTTACTTTTTTGCGCACTTTCGTGCTTGGCTTAGCCATGATTAAATCCTCTAATGCGTTAAAGCAAACTTACTTCTTTGCGCCAGCAATCGATTTGCGTGGACCCTTACGCGTACGTGCATTTGTACGTGTACGCTGACCGCGACAAGGAAGTCCACGACGGTGACGAACACCGCGATAACATCCTAAATCCATTAGACGCTTAATATTCATCGTCGTCTCGCGACGAAGATCACCTTCCACGGTAAATTTTGCGACTTCTTCACGCAATTTCTCGACTTCTGCATCAGTCAAGTCTTTCATCTTGACGCTAGGGATAACCCCAGCAGCTGCGCAAATGCCTTGCGAACGAACTCGTCCGATACCATAAATTGCAGTTAATGCAATTACAGCATGTTGATGGTTTGGGATATTTACCCCTGCAATACGTGCCATGCAGCTACCCTATCTGTAAAAAACGAAAATTATATCATCAAAAACCAAAGTTAGAACAATTAACCTTGGCGTTGCTTGTGACGTGGCTCAGTGCAAATTACACGCACAACACGTTTACGAATAACGATCTTGCAATTACGGCAGATCTTCTTTACTGATGCTTGAACTCTCATTTACTTCTCCTGACTATTAACTATTTTGCACGGAACACAATTCGTGCTCTGCTCAAATCATATGGTGTCAATTCTACAGTCACCTTATCACCAGGCAAGATGCGTATATAGTGCATACGCATTTTACCGGATATATGACCAAGAACAACATGACCATTTTCAAGCTTGATCCGAAACGTTGCATTAGGCAACGATTCTTCGATCTCACCTTGCATCTGAATTACATCTTCTTTTGCCATTAGCGCGACAACCCACCTTTAAAATTAGCCTTTTTCAGCAAACTATCATATTGGTGCGTCATCAAATACGACTGTACCTGCGCCATAAAATCCATCGTCACTACGACAAGAATCAACAACGAAGTCCCGCCAAAATAAAACGGCACATTGAACTTAACGACTAGAAACTCAGGCAACAAGCATACTAGTGTGATGTAAAAAGCACCGATCAACGTCAGACGCAACATGATCTTTTCAACATACTTAGCAGTCTGATCACCAGGACGAATCCCGGGAAGAAACGCCCCGCTCTTCTTAAGATTATCCGCAGTTTCCTTAGGGCTAAATACCAAAGCCGTATAGAAAAAACAGAAGAAGAATATGGCAGCTGCATAAGCCAAAACATAAACAGGCTGCCCGGGAGAGAGCATTTGACTGGCGTCTTTTAGCCAACCCAAGCCCTGAGAATTCCCAAACCAACCTGCGATAGTCGCCGGAAACAAAATCATACTTGAAGCAAAAATCGGAGGTATAACGCCTGCCATATTTAACTTCAGCGGAAGATGTGAGCTCTGACCACCATAAATTTTATTACCAACCTGACGCTTTGCGTAATTAACTAAAATTTTACGCTGGCCGCGTTCCACAAAAACAACCAGAGCAGTCACTGCTATCGCGCCAACAAAAAGAAACAAAACCAGAGGAATCGAAAAAGCCCCTGTTCTTGCCAACTCTAGTGTGCTTCCGATTGCGTTCGGCAACCCAGCTGCGATACCTGCGAAGATAATCAGTGAGATACCATTACCCAAACCACGCTCAGTAATTTGTTCACCCAACCACATCAGGAACATTGTTCCTGTCACTAAAGTAATCATCGTGGTCATCTGAAACATAGAGCCAGGATGTAGAACCAAACCGGGTTGAGCTTGCAAAGCAACCGATATACCAAACGACTGAAATATTGCTAAACCCAGCGTTCCGTATCGAGTGTACTGCGTGATTTTACGACGACCCGACTCACCTTCCTTCTTCAGCTGTTCCAAATAAGGAACCGCAATAGAGGCCAACTGCATGATGATCGAAGCCGAAATATACGGCATGATACCCAAAGCGAAAATTGTGAATCGCGACAATGCGCCACCGGAGAACATGTTGAACATGCCCAGGATGCCATTCTTTTGCGTCTTGAAAAGATCCGCAAGCACAACCGGATCTATTCCAGGAACAGGAATATGCGCACCAATGCGAAACACAACCAATGCACCCAACAAAAACCATAAGCGCTGACTAAGGTCACCGTATTTAGCTTTTGTTACTCCTTTAGCGGCCGCACTCACAAATAACCTTCTTACTCTGAGATGCTACCGCCAGCGGCTTCAATCGCTGCACGGGCACCCTTGGTAACAAGCAAACCCGACAAGGCAACCGGGCGAGTGATTTCACCGCACAGAAACACCTTAGCAGCCAATGCCGTACCGCGCACGAAACCTGATTGCTTAAGAGCCAATAAGTCTATCGTGTCGAAAGGCATAACCTGCAAATCAGATAAACGAACCTGAACGGTATCATCACGCGTCAATGATACAAAGCCACGCTTAGGCAGACGACGTTGCAAGGGCATTTGTCCCCCTTCAAAACCGACTTTATGAAAACCGCCCGAACGAGACTTTTGACCCTTATGACCACGCCCCGCCGTTTTGCCTAGGCCAGACCCGATTCCACGACCAACACGACGCTTAGCGTGTTTGGCACCTGGTGCTGCTTGAATAGTATTAAGTTGCATTATTGAGCCTCGTACTTAACCAGGTAAAACACTTTATTAATCATGCCGCGAACACAAGGTGTATCTTCGAGTTCAACAGTATGATTGATACGACGCAAGCCTAAGCCACGCAATGTTGCGCGATGAGATTCTTTAGTACCAATCTGGCTTTTAAGTTGTGTCACTTTAATTGTTTTGGTTGTCATTTTTTATCCCAAAATTTCGTCAAGTGATTTGCCGCGTTTAGCAGCAATGTCAGACGGTGCATTTAGTGCGCGCAGACCATTCAATGTAGCACGGACAACGTTGTATGGATTACTTGAACCGATACATTTAGCCGAAATATCACGAACGCCAACCGCTTCGAACACCGCACGCATAGCGCCTCCAGCGATGATACCCGTACCCTCAACAGCGGGACGCATCAAAACACGCGCAGCTCCGTGAGTACCGATAACAGCGTGATGCAAGGTGCCATTTTTCAAATTAACCTTGAACAGGTTACGACGGCATTCTTCCATGGCTTTTTGCACGGCAACTGGCACTTCTTTCGACTTGCCCTTACCCATTGCAATACGACCATCACCATCACCCACAACAGCGAGTGCGGCGAAACCCATGATACGACCACCTTTAACAACCTTGGTGACGCGATTCACGGCGATCATTTTTTCGATCATGCCATCATCGCGCTCTTCTTTTTGCATTTTTCCTTGCGGCTTAGCCATTGCTCAACTCCAATTAGAACTGCAGACCATGTTCACGCGCAGCTTCAGCCAACGCCTTGACACGACCATGATAACGATTACCGGAACGATCGAAGGCAACCTGTGCAATACCAGCAGCAATAGCCTTCTGCGCAATAAGTTGACCTACAACAGACGCTGCCGCTTTATTGCCACCATTAGCCAAATCCTTTTTAACATCTGCATCAAGACTAGATGCACTTGCCAGGATTTTGCTGCCGCAAGCAGAAATAATCTGTGCGTAGATATGCAAATTGGTACGGTTAATTGCGAGTCGTACGGTTCTTTTTTCAGCAATACGGGCACGGGTTTTGCGTGCTCTGCGCTGACGAGATACTTTTTTATTCAACATATCCGCCTCAATTATTTCTTCTTGGTTTCTTTGATGATGACGACTTCGTCACTATAACGTACGCCCTTACCCTTATAAGGCTCTGGAGAACGGTAAGCGCGAATTTCTGCAGCAACTTGACCCACACGTTGCTTGTCAGCCCCCTTTAAAACCACTTCGGTTTGTATAGGTGTCGTAACAACCACGCCAGCCGGCATAGTATAAGCAACAGGATGAGAAAAACCTAAAGTTAGATTAAGAACATCACCGACAGCCTGAGCACGATAACCAACACCTACCAGTATCAATTTACGTTCAAAGCCTTGACTTACACCTTTAACCATATTGGCCAGCAAGGAACGTACCGTTCCAGACATGGCATTGGACTGTTTAGATGAACTGGTTGCAGTACACAACAAGCTATCACCTTCACGAACCACAGCAACATCGGCAGTCAAATTATGAGTCAAGGTGCCCAAAGGCCCATTAACTGTAATAACACTATCAACGATTGCAACTTCTACACCGCTCGGAACGATGACAGGATTTTTGGCAACTCTAGACATATTTAGCTCCCTATGCGACAACGCATAACACTTCGCCGCCAATACCATTGGCGCGTGCTTTGCGGTCGGTCATCAAACCCTTGGAAGTAGAAACAATTGCGATACCCAAGCCATTCATGACTTTAGGAATATCATTGTTACCCTTGTAAATACGCAACCCCGGACGACTGATGCGCTGAATTTTTTCAATAACTGGACGACCACTGTAATACTTCAGACCGATTTGCAAAGTTGCCTTACCCGGCGTTCCTTGTTCGATATTGAAGCCATCAACATAGCCTTCTTCTTTTAGAACTTCAGCAATTGCAATCTTCAATTTTGAAGATGGCATAGATACGGTGGCTTTTTCGGCCATTTGCGCATTACGAATGCGCGTCAACATATCGGAAATTGGATCATTCATGCTCATAATTATTACCCCTACCAGCTAGCCTTAGTGATGCCAGGAATCTCACCACGCATCGCAAATTCACGAACTTTGATGCGACCCAAACCAAATTTCCTAAATGTTCCGCGAGGACGACCCGTCAAAGCACAGCGATTACGCAAACGTACCGGACTAGAATCACGAGGCAGAGCCTGCAATTTCAAACGTGCAGCCGCGCGATCTTCATCACTCAAAGCAACATTGTTAATTGCCGCGAAAATTTCGGCACGTTTTGCTGCAAATTTTTTGACAATCTCACGACGTTTAAGATCGCGATTAATCAATGACATTTTAGCCATTAGTAATCCCTCATTTCTTTAATGGGAGTTTGAAAGCCAACAATAAAGCACGCGCTTCTTCGTCAGTCTTAGCGGAAGTCGTAATGGTAATATTCATACCACGCAAAGCATCGACTTTTTCATATTCTATTTCTGGAAATATGATCTGCTCTTTGATACCCATGTTGTAATTACCACGGCCATCAAAAGACTTTCCAGAGATACCGCGAAAATCGCGGATACGAGGAATTGCCACAGAAATCAAACGGTCAAGAAAGTCATACATGCGATCTTTACGCAGCGTAACTTTGCATCCAACAGGATAACCCTCACGAATCTTAAAACCCGCAATGGATTTCTTTGACATCGTAACGATAGGCTTTTGACCTGCAATTTTTTGCATATCACCAACCGCGAAATCCATAACCTTTTTGTCAGCCACCGCTTCACCCACACCCATATTGAGTGTGATTTTTTCTATGCGAGGGACTTCCATAACAGACTTGTAGCCGAACTGAGCCATCAAATCCTGGGTAATCTTTTCTTTGTAAATCTCATACAAACGAGCCATGCCCTATACCCCTTAAGCGTCAACAACTTCGCCGTTGGACTTGAACACACGTACTTTGCGTCCATCTTCCAGCGTTTTAATACCGACTCGATCACCCTTATTTGCAGCAGCGTTGTATAACGCAACATTTGAAATATGAATTTTCGCTTCTTTTTCGACGATACCGCCGGCCATACCTTTAACAGGATTAGGCTTTTGATGCTTTTTGACTTTATTGATCCCTGCGATCAGCAGATAATCACCAAGCACACTCAGCACGTTACCGCGATTACCCTTGTCTTTGCCTGCGATAACAATTACGTCATCGTTCTTTTTAATCTTACGCATTTTTTTCCTCGAATCTACGTGTTAACGCTAGAGCACTTCCGGCGCAAGCGAAACAATCTTCATGAATTTTTCAGTACGTAATTCACGCGTAACCGGTCCGAAGATACGAGTTCCGATAGGTTCAAGCTTAGCATTCAACAACACAGCTGCATTGCCATCAAACTTAACCAGAGAACCATCCGAACGGCGAACGCCATATGCCGTACGAACGACTACCGCATTGTAAACTTCACCTTTCTTTACACGACCACGAGGTGCCGCATCACGAATACTTACCTTGATAACATCACCAACGGAAGCATAGCGACGCTTAGAACCGCCCAATACTTTGATGCACATTACAGACCGCGCACCCGTATTGTCAGCCACATCTAAAACAGACTGCATTTGTATCATTATTTAATCTCCAACTTTTTCCGCCTGCTGCGGCCAGTTTTGGTACCCGTTCGGGTAAAGGACGCCGCAAGCGGCGATGCAACTAAGCCGCTTATTATATGCAAATTATAATAATTTGCAAGCTGAAATTTCTATTGTTTTGCAAAAACCTGCTTATGCAGCCTTAGCTACGCGCCAGGCTTTTGTTTTTGCAAGAGGACGACACTCTTCGATCATTACAACATCGCCAGTATGACACTCATTATTTTCATCATGAGCATGATATTTCTTGGAAACGCGAATAATCTTACCCAGCAAAGGGTGCTTTACCTTACGTTCGACCAAAACAGTAACTGTTTTGTCCATCTTGTCACTTGTTACCGTACCAGTTAAAGTACGTTTAAGTTTAATTTCGCTCATGACTGGGATTCCTTTTGCGTCATTACGGTTTTAATACGCGCAATGTCACGACGGATATTACGCATTTCGCTGGTATTGGTCATTTGCTGAGTTGCAACCTGCATACGCTGACCAAATTGAGCACGAGTCAGAGACAACAAATCTGCTTGCAATTCTGACTTAGACTTTAGCTTAAGTTCACTAGCTTTCATGATTATTCACCTACCTGTCTAACGACAAACACAGTTGCAAGTGGCAATTTCGCAGATGCCAACTTAAACGCTTCGCGTGCCAATTCCTCACTGACGCCATCCATTTCGTACAACATCTTGCCGGGTTGAATTTCAGCAACATAGTACTCAGGATTACCCTTACCATTACCCATACGCACTTCCGCAGGTTTTTTGGAAATAGGCTTGTCAGGGAATACACGAATCCAAATACGACCACCCCGTTTGATATGACGAGTCATAGCACGACGAGCCGCTTCAATTTGACGCGCTGTCAGACGACCGCGAGCAACTGATTTAAGACCGAATTCGCCGAAACTCACTTTATTACCACGAGTGGCAATACCGGTGTTACGACCCTTTTGTTCTTTACGATACTTTCTTCTAGCTGGCTGTAGCATGCTTAGCTCCTGGCTTTTTTACTCGTTTTTCAGGTTCGGCTGCCACAGTAGTCGCGACTTCCTGACCGATCTCGCCCTTATAAACCCAAACCTTAACACCAATGATGCCGTAGGTAGTCTGAGCTTCCGAGGTGCCATAATCAATATCAGCACGCAATGTATGTAAAGGCACACGGCCTTCGCGATACCATTCTGTACGCGCTATTTCAATACCATTCAAACGCCCTGCGCTCATGATCTTGATACCAAGAGCGCCCAGACGCATTGCATTTTGCATTGAACGCTTCATCGCACGACGGAACATGATACGTTTTTCCAATTGAGCAGTGATATTATCAGCGATCAACTGCGCATCAATTTCAGGCTTGCGAACTTCTTCGATGGCCAGATCAACAGACTGAAGACCCATACGGCGACGCAGTTCAGCGCGCAAGATTTCAATATCTTCGCCCTTCTTGCCAATCACCATACCAGGACGAGCTGTGTAGATGGTTACTTTTGCACTTTTAGCCGGACGCTCAATAACAATCTTAGAAACCATTGCTGATGCAAGCTTCTTTTTCAAGTAAGCGCGAACTTCAATGTCTTTAAGCAACATATCAGCAAAATTGGCGCTAGTGGCGTACCACTTAGAATCCCAGTTCTTACGAACACTTAACCGGAAACCGGTTGGGTGAATTTTCTGTCCCATAATTTATCCTCAGGCTCCGACGCTAACAGTGATATGACAAGTCTGTTTTTCAATCTTATTGCCACGACCCTTCGCACGCGCCATAAAACGCTTAAGCGAAGAAGCTTTATCAATGTAGATTACTTTG
>CAIOSY010000042.1 GCA_903861075.1 uncultured Nitrosomonadales bacterium | reverse complement strand
ATCGATTGATTGGCAATCGCTGCGCGCCGTTTTAACCCCATTGTAGCGAATGAATGTACGTGACTAACAAATCGGATGCTTTTTTCACCCAAAAACCTGTCAAGCACTTTTTGAAATATTTTTACAGGGGCGAGCAGTTACGCTGCCGTTTTTCTCACCGATACCGGGAATATAAAGTTTGCCATCCGCCTCCGGCATAACTTTAGTCACCCCGTTCGACTCTACCGCCGCAAATCCCTGCAAACGCAAGGCGGACAGCAGCGTGTCATACGCTAAACCTGCCGGAATCGGCGTAGCCGAGACAATATTGATATTGCCTTTAACTCGAGGGTCGACCAGAAAATTGCGCTGCGTAATTTGCGAGACAGCACGTATCACCTCTTCGATATCCGCATTCACGAAATTCAACGAAATCATTTCTTCCGCTCTGCTCGGCATGGCCGACACGACAAGCACACCGCATAACACCCATCGTGCAAACCAATTCATCAAATACCCCTAGAAAATTTTCGTTTCATGCACTGCCGGGCGGCACACACTAAAGCTGCGACTATTTCAATTCAATATTCTGTTTTAATTCAATATTTTTTAATTTAGGGCGTAGCAGCAGTATTTGCTGACGCACCCCTGCACGCTCAATCACCACATGATCCTTAGCCACTTCGACCAGTTTCGCTCCGGCGACGATGTCATGTCCCGTCGCCAGACCCAGCTGATATTTGCCATCCAGTTCCAGTACCGCAAAGCCTGGCGTCCCGGCAAACACCCCAACCAGCCGGACATTGGGCATCACGCTTGCAACGGTTGACACAGAAACCGGCTGCGCGCTGCCAAACAGTTGTTCTGTATGAGAGTTGGACGGTGGAAATATGGCCGGTAATACCGATATGCTGCGCGGCGCGAACAGCACCCAAAGCCAGTGAATTAGAAGGGTGACGAGCACCAGCACCGCCAGTACACGCCACATGAAGACGCCCCAAGCCGCGCTAGGCACTTTGCGCAATGGTAGTTCACATATTTCCGGCAAGCGCATCGTTAACCTCCACTGATTCCTCACGCAGTATACGCAGGCAGCAACAAGGTTCTGTACGTCAGCGCACATACCCGTAAGGAATCGATGACACAGCAAAAATTGCGTGCGTTAACGCACAGAAATTCGTTTGGTAATTCAATAAATTACGGCTACGCCAGAGGCATTCCTCCGGTGAAATGGTTGGTTACTAACTCACAAAAAGGAAACATCATGAGCAAAATTCAGCAGCAGGAATTGGATGCACACCGCAGTGAAATTGTCGCGGATATGTTAGGTTTGGTAGGGAAATATCGCAAAGTCTTAAATTGGGATATACCGGAATATAACCAGCGGGATACGGACAAGCTTATTTTGACGGTAATGTTTTCATCTCTGGGTGATATTGCGATTCAACTGACAAACTAAACGGGCAATCACCTCCTATTTGACCTGCGCATACCGGACAAGTCGAGTAGCCCGTCGGCGTTGCACTCGGCAGCCTATTTCTGTCAGAACTCCTGCCCTTCGGACAGCGTCGTGCGTTGCCGGCACCGATTACGTCAGACACCAGCGAGTTAATGGTTTTCACAGCATACGGGTTCTGGTGTGCAAGACCGCGCGAGGGTTGCTTTATCCGGCACCCCTCATCAGGCTAACTGGATAATCTGGTTGAGCCGTTTGCACATCTGCATAAATACATGCATCTTCCAGCCTGCCCAGCGGATGCGGATTTGCTACGCGCAGACGCTAGTCAAATGATTTGGGCTGATGGCACAACACATAACTGGTTTTACCGGCTTTGTGACCCGTGGCATTTCCAGCCACAACGATGAACGGATTATCCCGTCATTGGCAGGCCGATAACCAGCGATGTTTTATCGTTAAAGGCACGCGGTGACAGCACCAGAAAAAGATGAACATAGCACATTTCGCGCCCGTCCTGCGGGTTGCAATCGATTCAGTTGATTTCCCTTGACTTCAGTTTATTCATCTCTCGCCTGATCTTTCTGACCATCAACGCGCTTTCCGATTTTTTATAACCATTCAACATTGAGTGCTCCGAATATTCTAAATTTCAGACAGTGCATCCGCATTAGCGGCGCTCAAAATAACGGATAGCGTTATGCAATTCCGAAAAATTATAAATAATGTAATCTGCTTTAACGCCCTCTTTTTCCTGAGCGCCCTGATTCGATTTAAAGAACACCGTTTTAATCCCCATACTCTGCGCCCCGTATACATCGCGGTACATATCGTTGCCAACATACACCACTTCAGAGGCATTTAAAGCCATATCTGTCAGCGCCGCCAAAAACAAACGCGGGTCGGGCTTACGGTAACCGAAGTGTTCCGAAATGATGACAGGATTGAAATATCCCGACAGACCGACGGCATTGAGTTCCGGAATGGCATAGGCGATCTGTGAGTCAGTGATGATCGCCAAACGATAATTTTCGTGTAACTGACGGATAACCTCGATGACGTCGGGATAAGTCTGCAAACGCAGACGGGATGCGGCCCGGTGTATTTCAGCCAGCAGTCTTGGCAATTGTTCCAATTTTTCAGTCGGCAAACTGAGCATGAAAAAAGTCGCATGCTGAACGATGATCTGACGAAAAATATCAATGGCATCGAACTCCGGGTGCAACTCGCCGTAAGCCGCACGCTGTTCCTTCATGATCTGAAAATACAAGCTTTTAACCATCTCAGGCTTGAGCATAATGCCCTGATAGGAGAGCAAATTGCTGATGACGCGATACACTTCATCATGCCATTCATTGGTGCGAATATCAATCAGCGTGCCATTGACATCAAATATGATCGCTTTGATGGTCATCAGCGTCTCACCAGGCACTCACGGGCCTCGTTGATCAGACGCCGTCGGTAATCGTTGTCTATCCAGTTGTTGCGTGCAATACGCAACAGGGTAATCCCCATATAAAACGGCGTTCTGCCGGATATCGATTCAAAGGCGCTGTCACGATTAGGGAAATGGCAGGCATATTCCCAGAGAAAATGACCGATAAACGGGTCGGCCGCGTGCCGGTTTCCCGTGGCACGCATGAAAAAATGCTTCAACTCTCCGGCGATACGACCGGTGTCAAAGACTCGATCCGCGTATTTGGTACGTTCCAGATCAAAGGTCACCACCTTCAACCCATGGCCGAACATAAAGTTTTCTGGTGTCGCATCGCCGTGCACTAGCACCCTCTGGTCATCCCACATTCGTGGCGTCCTGCGCCACTGATCGCGCAATCCATACAAATCCTGCGCCTCGCTCCCGCCTATCGCCAAAATGTCGCACAATTTAGCGATCAGGCTATCCATGTAACTACAGTCCTGATTGAAATCTACTCCGGCTCCCGTCACGGTGCGATTGTGAAAAGTTGCTAAAAAATAGGCCAGCGCGGTCAGCTTGCGATAGAGTTTGTCGTAGTCGCCCTGCTGCAACGCATCAAGGATGACCTGACTCAACAATTCACCCTCGCAACATTCGGTCACCAGCAGCGCGTTCATCGCGTAATTGCAGCCCAAAGGCCTGACGACATCGTGAGGATAGCCTGTCATCCCGTAATCGCGCATCTTGCACAGGTTGGCGAATTCACGGCTCAGATTGGAGGCGGCCTTCACGATCCCTTTTTTTCGTGAGGAGCGAAAGAATTTGCCGACTACCTTACTACCGTCATCGCGATTTTCATACAGGTAAACATCATTTGAACCGTTTAAGCGGAACACACGATACCCGGCGCTGCCACACTCACCACTGATCTGCGGCTGGATATCGTGCTTGAGGTAACCGTGCAACGGATCGCCTTCGGACAGTTTGCCAAGATAAATAGGACTCATTATCTGTGCCCGGCAAACGAGTGACACCCCGTTCGGCGCAGCCGGGCTTTTAAAACCGCGATCTGATCCAGCAAATCGAGAGCCAAGGCCACACCCGGCGGATTAATCTCCAGATGGCAGGCAAACGACATGGCAAGACGGGTGCGCCTTAACGCATGCCCCGGAAATTGCCAGTCTTCTGGCGTATCCCCTACCGGTTCCAGCGCCCCTTCGATGACCCAGGAAATCACATGCTCTTCCGAAGCATTGCTGGCCGCACACAGTTCTACGAACGTCAGACAGTTTTCCTCCTCAATGACTGAACCTGCGAGGATATTGTTCATAGCAAATTCCCTTTCATGGGTGATCTTGGGTTAAAACTGATGAAGGCTTGTGCCATAGTGCGATAAGCCTGTATTTCGGCCTCGCTGACGGCCTGCGGCAGCACGATAGACAACACCGCATATAAATCGCCCGGGGGCTGACCTGGAATTCCTCTCCCCTTCAGTCGCAACTGACGACCGGCGACCGAACCCGCCGGAATGGTGATATTCACGGAGCCTTCCGGAAGATCTACCGGTTGCGTACAACCCAGCACCGCTTCCCAAGGGGCTAGCGGCAAATCCATAAACACATCGCGTGCCTCAGTGCGAAATTGTGCATGAGCATGGAAAGCGATTTCGAGATATAAATCCCCAGCAGCGCCCTTCCCCTTACCCGGCGCGCCTTGTCCTGTCAGACGCAGGTGCTGACCGGCATGCATGCCGCAAGGAATGCGCACATTCAGCACGCGCTCCTGCATCTCAACTCGCCCGGTCTGCTCATCGATAGCAGGCACTCGCAGTGTGATACTACGTTCCACACCCGAATAAGCCTCTTCCAGCGCTATCTCTACCTTGGCGTGTTGATCTTGCCCGCGCCTGTCAACGTGTCGTCTAAACAGCGACTCGATAAAGTCACTGTTCCCGCCGCTATCACCGAAATCGAAACCGCCCCCCCATTCGGGTGGAGGCTGAAATTCCTGACCGGCATCTCCGACCAGATCGTAGGCCGCACGTTTCTCAGGATCTTTCAAAACGGCGTTCGCCTCGCCAATCTCCTTAAAGTGCAATTCGGCATCCGCATCCTGACTCACATCGGGATGATATTTGCGAGCCAGTTTTCGATAGGCCAGCTTGATCTCTTACTGAGTCGCCGTGCGCGGAACGCCGATGATCTGGTAATAATCCATATTTTTCATAAAGTTATATTAATTCAATGCATTACTGCATAAACCAGCCGTGACTGACCACCATCGATTGTCCGATCAGGGCATTGCTGGGAAAGGCCGCGAACATCAGCGCCACCTGAGCCACATCAGCGGCGGTGGTAAACTCCCCGTCTACCGTTTCCTTCAGCATCACGGTTCGCACCACCTCTTCTTCGCTGATACCCAATGCCCGTGCCTGCTCTAGAATCTGCTTGTCCACCAGCGGGGTACGAACAAATCCGGGACAAATGACATTCGCACGTATGTTGTGCTTAGCACCTTCTTTGGCCACCGATTTGGCCAGCTCGATCAAGCCGTGTTTGGCGCTGACATAAGCGGATTTGAGCATTGATGACTCCTTGGAGTGCACCGAACCCATGTAGATAATGCTGCCGCCGGTCTTATTGGCAATCATCAGTTTCATCACGGCGCGCGTAGTCAGAAAGGCACCATCTAGGTGTATCGCCAGCATCTTTTTCCAGTCTGAAAAGCGGAAGTCTTCGATGGGTGAAACGATCTGTACACCGGCATTGCTGACTAAAACATCAATGCGATCGAAAGCCCTGACGGCAGCCTGTATCACCACATCGACTTCGGCTTCATCGCTCACATCAACCGCAACGCCGATCGCCCGCCCCCCGCTCTCTTGAATTTCTGCCGCTGCATGATTCAGATCGGCGATGACCACATTCGCCCCCTGACGCGCAAACTCAAATGCGATTTCCCGCCCTATATCGCTGGCAACCCCAGTAACAAATACAACCTTCCCGCTGAGTTTTAGCACGACAATCCTTAATATAATTTATAAACATATAGTTACAAGACATTATCAAAGTACAATCACGACTCAAGATAGTCGTACACCACCTCACCCAGATCTAGCGTCAGATCGGCAACAAAATGCAGCGCGGAGACGACTTTGAGCACGGGCAGATCGTTCACCGGCGCTAAGGCATTCGGTGAGATAGCTGATGATCAAAAATTCACGCCGGGTGAAGCGGTAGGGACCACGCAGACAAGCCAGGCTGGTCAGCGGCATCGCAAAGGCATTCGCCTTAATCTCATCGATTTTCATTTCTCTTCTATCTTTTTTAAAATTGGTTAAACGCTGTAGTTTTTGCCCGGGAAATATCACGCTCATATTGTTTTTATTAATAAATATAGCTTTGCTCGACTATTCCTTGAGCATCTCGTTGCACAGCCCCACGTGTGCGTCGAGAAAAATGCGTGCATCCATCAGTTTGAGTAACGGGGAAACTGCGGGGCGAAAATCCATCATGTGCCATGATGTCCGGCTCCATATCGATCCCCGGCGCGATCTCGATCAGTTCGAGGCCAGTTGCGATCAGGCGAAACACGCAGCGCTCCGTCACGTAGAGCACCTGTTGACCCGATTGAAAGGCATATGTGCCGCTAAAGGTACCTGTGCAGGAATGACGCCCGGTACACCATTGCACCCGCGCTCATTGAATCTGAATTATCGCGAGTACACCTTAAACGGTATGTCTGGTATCGCACAGATCGTCCTGTCACCGACAAGAAGTCTGGCGTGACATCTGAGCTCTGTGCTCTGGCGCACAGATAACATATTGAAAAAATGGGAAATTAGTGTACAGAATCCGGCAAGCAATGCCTCTCCAAGGGAGCACAGAGTGAATCAATATTTACAAGCAATTCTGGCCATCAGCAGCCTAGCCTTTTCCGAAGGTCTGATAGCTGAAAATATGACTGAGCATGAATATAAAACGGCCAGTAAAAACATCACGACGGAATACGATATTTATCCAGAATCATGGCACCTCTGCCCATCGCTGTGCGATACACGCCTGTAAACTGGCAAAAAGCGAGCAATACTCAAAATGAGCAGGCTAGTCGAATAGCTTAAATAGGTGTGGGCACGGGGTGGGCACAATTTGGGCACGGAATGAGCACGGCAGGAAAAGTCAAAAATATCATGAGTATTGGTCACCCGCGCGGGAAACACAAAAAGTGAGCCAAAGAATTCAGAAAATTTGAACCGCGTGTGTGGCTGAGTTAATACTTGCAATGGCCAGAAAGCCTTATGTGGTACGCCCGGCGGGAGTCGAACCCACTACCTACAGCTTCGGAAACTGTCACTCTATCCAGATGAGCTACGGGCGTATATTGAGAAAAAGCAGATAAAAACTTAAGTGAACCAACCGTCATTTTACACTAACTTGCCTGAATTACCTCAAGCTTAGTCAATCGATATTCTATCTATCTGAGCTACGAGCACTTTCTGCGTGTCTATCTAGCAGAGGTGAATTTAGTCAGTAAATTATCAAAGCTGATGTAGCATAGCTGTTTTTATGCGTTTCGTCCAATGATGCCTGTTAAGATGACCATTAAACTTAAAAGAAACGCCCAAAAAAACTATCTTCCTATATCCGATTGATATGATGCCTACCCATTTTGATTCACAAAAAGAACAAGGTTGTCAGCGGCGCGAGGGGCTGATCACCTCCGCTACCCGCTGTGCATGGGTGAGCAATGACGAGGCGTACATTCGCTATCATGATACTGAATGGGGTGTGCCACTGTATGATGATCGCGGATTATTTGAATTACTGATCCTGGAAGGGGCACAGGCAGGCTTAAGCTGGCTTACCATTTTGCGTAAACGCGCACATTATCGCGCAGTCTTCGATGACTTTGATGCGGTACGTATTGCCGCTTATGACTCAGGTAAAATAGAATTGCTGCTGCAAGATGCAGGTATCATTCGAAATCGCTTAAAAATACGTTCGGCGATTATCAATGCGCAATGCACTTTACAGGTACAGCAACAAACAGGCAGCTTTGCTGACTTTCTTTGGCAGTTTGTAGGAAATGTTCCGCTAAAAAATGAGTGGCGTAGCAAAACAGAAGTTCCTGTCCGTACCGTACAATCGGATGCGATGAGTCAGGAGTTAAAACGCCGGGGCTTCAAGTTTGCCGGAACCACGATTTGCTATGCCTTAATGCAGGCTGCTGGCATGGTCAACGATCACACTACGGATTGTTTTCGGCATCTTGAACTGAGCAGAAATTAAGATTTTGGAGCGTAGGGTATGTTATTAAAGTTTACCAAGATGCATGGCGCGGGTAATGATTTTGTTGTCTTAGATGGCATAAGACAGAGAATTTCACTGAGCACCGAACAGATGCGCATGCTCGCCGATCGACATTTCGGTGTAGGTTGCGATCAAATATTGTTAGTTGAAAAGCCTCATGATGCGAGCGCTGATTTTCGTTATCGTATCTTCAATGCCGATGGGGGCGAAGTAGAGCAATGCGGTAACGGGGCACGTTGCTTTGTACGCTTTGTACATGATCAAAAGTTAACTCATAAAACTGAGATCGTAGTTGAAACACATAATGGACTGATTCATCCCCGTCTTGAAGATGATGGTCGCGTGGTAGTGAACATGGGTGCGCCAGTATTTAATCCTGCTTGCTTACCTTTTATTCAAGGTACGGGTGCGGTGAGTGAATCGTTGGATATCGCAGGAACGACACACGTTATCAGCGCGATATCCATGGGCAATCCCCATGCTGTGCAAGTTGTTAATGATGTTGAATCGGCAGATCTGGCAAGCTTAGGCCCGTTGATTGAGCATCATCCACGCTTCCCTAAGCGAGTTAACGCAGGGTTTATGCAAATTATGGACAGGCAACATATCCGGTTGCGTGTTTACGAACGTGGATCAGGCGAGACGTTGTCTTGTGGTACGGGTGCGTGTGCCGCTGTGGTTGCAGGAATACGGCGGAAGCTTTTGGACAGCCCGGTAAGTGTAGCAACTCATGGGGGGACATTGAGCATTGCCTGGGCAGGCGAAGACGAACCCGTCCTGATGACAGGGCCCGCAATTAGCGTATTTTCAGGTGAAATTAATTTATAAGGTTTGATGATGAATCCAGATGAAGTTGCACAGTATTTATTGAACACCCCAGCGTTTTTTGAGCAACATTTAGATATGTTGACGCAAATAACGCTTCCTCATCCTCATGGTGGACGAACCATTTCACTTAGTGAACGACAGTTATTTTCCTTACGCGAAAAGAACAAAGTGTTGGAACATAAGTTGCAGGAACTGTTGCAGTTTGCAAAGGAAAATGAAGCGTTGCAAACTAAGGTGCATGAATTTACAAATGTTTTATTTGCCGCTCGTGATCTGGTGACGTTGCAAGAGATGATACCTCATTTGTTGCAGGATATATTTTCGGTTCCTCATACTGTTTTGCGGTTATGGCAGATTACGCCTCCCAGCAGTGAGGTTCTGACCTTTACCGATGCGCAAGTTCAGCCTGTTTGCGTACATCAAGCTGTACACGATACTGCAAACTGGTTTGCTGAGGCGGGTGAACAACTGCACTCCTTTGCATATTTGCCTTTGCATGCAGGTAGCGTATCGGTCGGTCTACTCGTATTGGCATCTGAAGACAAACAACGTTTTTATTCGGAAATGGGCACACTATTCTTGCAACGCATCGCAGAGGCGACTAGCAGCGCATTACATCCCTATCTTGAACATTGATTTTGCGCGTGACATTGTTTTTCAAGGATAAACGATGGTCAATCAGCATTATCTAGAAGGTTTCCGTGCGTGGCTGTTAAGTGAACGTCGTTATTCCCGACTAACCGCGGAGAGTTATACACGCGACTTGCGACATCTGTTTGAATTGAGTACAGGCACGACACTGGGTGAAATTAAGGTGGCACATATTCGTCGTTATATTGCCCAGTTACATAGTGCAGGTTTAGGGGGACGCTCACTCGGTCGCCTGTTGTCGGCCTGGCGCAGCTTTTATAATTATCTGCTGCGCGATCACGGTTTCATCAATAACCCCTGCATCGGTTTGCGAGCCCCTAAGTCGGTTCCTGTCTTGCCTCAGGTCTTGTCACCCGATCAGGCAATACGCATGGTTGATTTGCCAGCTAAGACCCCTGATGAACTACGCGACAAGGCTATGTTCGAGCTTTTCTATTCCTCAGGATTACGACTGATGGAATTAGTCGATTTGAATGTAGACACGATGCGGGCTGATCTTTGCGTTGGGGAAGTGCGCGTGAATGGCAAGGGTAATAAGACGCGCATCGTCCCGCTCGGTCAATGTGCAGCCGTTGCCATACAAGCCTGGTTGCAAGTTCGAGCTCAACTGGCAAATGCAGCAGAAATCGCACTCTTCGTGGGCGTGCGAGGCGCACGTATTTCGCCGCGTGTCGTACAGTTGCAAATGAATCAATGGGGAATAAAACAAGGGATTGCCAGCAAAGTTCATCCTCATATGCTGCGTCATTCGTTTGCAACCCATGTATTGCAATCCTCAGGGGACTTACGTGCAGTACAAGAAATGCTGGGGCATGCCAGTATCTCAACTACGCAGGTTTATACCCACCTTGATTTTCAATATTTAAGTAAAATTTATGACGCCGCGCATCCGCGCGCCAAGAGAAAACCATGAGCAAACCAACGAATACCAATAAAAGCAAGTCGCCTTCGACACCTCACCGCCGCTCTCAAGGTAATCGCGATTTTCGAAAACGCACCCAACGCGAAACGCATCCGGCAGAGGCGGTCCCGGCAAGGAGTATCGCTATGGTCGGAAATATAAGTGCAATGCCTGCTCTTTACTTAAGAGTCGGGCGTGAAAAATCGGTGCTGCGTCACCATCCCTGGGTCTTTTCTGGTGCGGTTGAACGCATAGACGGCGCGCCTGTCAGTGGTGACACCTTGAGAATTTATGATACTGATGGGAACTTCATTGCTTGGGCGGCTTACAATGCGAGCTCGCAAATTAGCGCACGGTTATGGTCATGGGATCAGGATGAGGCGATAGATAAGGCTTTTTTCCATCGTCAAATGACCCGTGCAATAGCAGGACGCAATGCGCTCAATCTTGCAACAGACAGCAGTGGTATGCGCTTAATTCATGCTGAGTCGGATGGGTTGCCAGGATTAATTGTTGATCAGTATGGTGATGTGCTGGTAATGCAGATTGGCAGTGCCGGTGTTGAATACTGGCGCGAAGAAATAGCTGATATTTTGCAGGATATCTGCAAACCGGCCTGTATTTATGAGCGCTCAGACTCTGATTCCCGCACACTCGAAGGACTTACGCCGAGAAATGGCGTATTGCGCGGGGTCTTACCCGATACCGTCGAAGTTATCGAGCACGGGTTACGCTTTGAAGTTGATGTCGCAGAAGGCCAAAAAACGGGTTTTTATCTTGATCAGCGCGACAATCGTGCCTTGACTGAAACATTATCCAAAGATTGTGACGTGCTTAATTGCTTTTGTTACACGGGGGGATTCTCACTGTATGCCTTGCGTGGCGGGGCGAAATCGGTACTGTCTTTGGATGCGTCTGCGGAGGCATTACACATCGCGGCAAAAAATTTGACGCGTAACAATCTCGATGCGTCACGAGCAGAATGGCAGGATGCAGACGTGTTTGTAGCACTGCGCAAGCTACGCGATCAGGGAAAAACATTCGACATGATCATTTTAGATCCGCCTAAATTTGCACCGACGGCCGCTTTTGCCGAGAAAGCGGCACGCGGCTACAAAGACATCAACCTGTTGGCTTTTAAGTTGCTGCGTCCGGGTGGTTTGCTATTCACCTATTCCTGCTCGGGCGGCATTAGCGAAGATTTGTTCCAAAAAATCATTGCAGGCGCAGCGCTTGATGCGGGCGTAGATGCACAAATCGTTCACCACCTGCATGCCAGCCCTGACCATCCTGTACGACTCAGCTTCCCGGAAGGCGCTTACCTAAAGGGACTGCTGCTGAGAGTGGCAGGATAGTTTTTCGAGAATGCCACTCTGCTGGCAATATAAAATCAGACTGCGAGTGTTTTAGCAGCGAAAGTGAATGCGTCAGAGTAGAAGGATTCATTGGGTAGTTGGCGTGCAGTGGTAAAATCGGTGTGAGCCGCTTCAACCACAACAGGTGCACCACAGACATAGACGGCGTAATCTGACAGGTCGCTATAATCTTCTAGTACAGCTCGGTGTACGAATCCGGTGCGTCCTTGCCAGCAGTCTTCGGGAATCGCATCTGAGAGCACCGGGGTGAACTTAATTCCCTGCGCTTCCCATTGTTTAGCCATATCCAGCATATAAAGATCGGACAATTTACGAGCACCCCAGTAAAAGTGCATAGGGCGTTTGATACCAACATACAGGGCGTGTTCAATGATTGCTTTAATCGGCGCAAATCCGGTGCCGCTAGCCACGAAAATAATAGGTTGGTTAGAATCTTCGCGCAGGAAAAATGTACCCAGCGGCCCCTTGAAGCGCAGGATGTCGCGCACCTTCATTTCTTCGAAAACGTGATGAGTAAAAGCACCACCGGCAATATTGCGAATATGCAATTCTAAAAACTCGTCAGTATGGGGTGCATTCGCCAGTGAAAAACTGCGTGGCTTTTGATCTTTCAGCAGAATGTCTATGTATTGACCCGCTAAAAACTGCAGGCGTTCATTGGCGGGTAACTTGAGCTTCAAAACCATCACATCGTCCGCCAGCTTTTCCATGCTGTGAACACGGCAAGGCATGGTTTTAACTTGTATATCTTTGATTTCATTGACTTCATGACACTCAATGACAAGATCAGATTGCGGCTTGGCACAGCAAAACAAAGCCATACCTGAATCTTTTTCAGCATCCGATAATGCGCCGCTTTTGCCGTGATCAACTTCTCCTTGAAGCACTCGCCCCTTGCATACGCCGCACACCCCGTCACGGCAACTATAAGGAAGGGTGTAGCCATTTTTGAGCGCAGCCTCAAGTAGAGTTTCATTGTCAGTGATGGAAAACTGGTGACCGCTGGGTTGTATCGTGGTTTGGAATTTCATAATTTGTGCCGTTATTAGGATAATTTACGCGAATGGGCGAATTTTAACGCATAATTCAACTATGAGACGAATACTGATTATCGGATGTGGTGATGTGGCCTTGCGCACGATTCCGCATCTTACCCGCAATTATCGTGTATATGCCCTGGTTCGCAATCGGGCTTACTGTGCCAGACTAAGCGCCCTGGGGGTAACACCTGTCATCGGCGATCTGGATAACAGGAAAAGCCTGGCGCGCATTAAAGGGCTTGCCGATATGGTACTGCACTTCGCCCCCCCCTCCCCTCAGGAGGAAACTGATACCCGCACTCAAAACCTGCTCAGCGTTTTAGCTACCGGCATCTGTCCTAAACGTCTTGTGTATATCAGCACGAGTGGTGTTTATGGTGATTGCGCGGGTAGGAAGGTTACGGAAACACAAACACTGAATCCTGCGTCCCTGCGCGGAAAACTTAGGGTGGATGCCGAACGAAAAATTCGTTGTTGGGCTAGGGCGTGCTGCGTTAATGCCAGCATACTGAGGGTGCCTGGTATTTATGCGCAAGATAGATTGCCTGTTGAGCGCTTAAAGATGGGATCCCCTGCTATTGCCGAGAACGAAGATAGTTACAGCAATCACATTCATGCGGACGATCTGGCACGCATCGCTGTTGCGGCATTGCAGCGCGGAAAACCCTGTCGCGTCTATCATGCAACGGATGACGATGAAATGAAGATGGGAGATTATTTTGATACAGTAGCAGATGCTTTTTATCTGCCGCACCCGCCGCGCTTATCGCGTGCTGAAGTAAAAAATACCGTATCGCCGATGATGTGGTCGTTCATGAATGAATCCAGACGGCTTAGCAATACGCGTATGAAGCGTGAACTGAAGGTTTTTCTGCGCTATCCGACCCTGATGTATTTTTTGACCAGGATGGATCTTGCAAAACTCGGTAGCTGATTGGAAGTATTTGCATTAATTTAGGGTGGGCTTTAAGTTATTTAGTCGCTCACTCATGCAGCGTCCATCCATGCCTGTCACGTACTTGTATTGAACAGCAGCGGACACTACCACTAAAGTCAAAGGCAGTGACGGCTACGCCATCCGGGCTGACCATCCCCGCCCTGAAGGGCGAGGGCTACTGCGAAAATGATAAATAATCACGATGTTTAAGTGTAGCTCAGCCCCATTACTTCACGGACATCACGCATCGTTTCATTTGCCAATTTTCGGGCTTTTTCATTACCATCGGCGATAATATTACGCACCAGGGATGGATCATCCAGATACAATTGGGCTCGTTCTCGCATGGGACGTTGTTCGCAAAGCACTGCATCAATGACGGGTTGCTTGCACTCGATACAGCCGATACCGGCACTTTTACATCCCTCAATTACGTCTTGTCGCGTTTGTTCAGTTGAATACACTTGATGCAGTTGCCAGACAGGACATTTATCCGGATTACCTGGATCGGTGCGACGTATGCGCGCAGGATCTGTAGGCATAGTGCGAATTTTTTTAGCAACACTGGTTTCATCTTCGCGCAGTGTAATGGTGTTGTTATAGGATTTGGACATTTTTCGTCCATCAAGCCCCGGCATTTTTGATGCAACCGTCAGCATCGCCTGAGGCTCAGATAAAATCATTTTACCGCCCCCTTCCAGGTAGCCGAAGAGTCGTTCTCTATCCCCCAGACTCAAACTATACTGTTCATCAAGTAATGATTTAGCCGAGTCGAGCGCATCAACATCCCCTTGCTCCTGAAAACGATTTCGCAACTCTTTGTAAAGTCGTGATTTTTTACTACCTAATTTTTTAATGGCTGCTTCTGCTTTTTCCATGAAGCCTGGATCGCGACCATACAAATGATTGAAGCGCCGCGCAAGCTCACGGGTAAACTCAACATGAGGTACTTGATCTTCACCGACAGGAACCTGAGTGGCACGATAAATCAGAATATCTGAGCTCATCAATAGCGGATAACCCAAAAATCCATAAGTGGAAAGATCCTTGTCAGCAAGGTGTAACTGCTGATCCTTGTAGGTTGGCATCCTCTCCAACCAGCCTAATGGAGTGATCATAGACAGCAACAAATGTAATTCAGCATGTTCGGGCACTTTAGACTGAATAAACATTGTCGCGTGCGCAGGATCAATACCCGCAGCCAACCAGTCCACTACCATATCCCAGACGCTTTGTTCTATGACTTGGGGTGACTCATAATGGGTTGTCAACGCGTGCCAATCGGCCACAAAAAATAAACACTCAAATTCGTGTTGCATTTTGACCCAGTTTTTCAAGACGCCATGGTAATGCCCCAGGTGTAAACTTCCCGTAGGGCGCATGCCCGATACGATGCGATCAGCAAACATTTAAATCCCAACCATAATAAAAAGTAAATTTTCGAAAAACCTGACCAGAGGAAACAACACCCAACCCAGCACAGGAGTCATTGCCATAAAAATCAGTATAAACATACCATAAGGCTCAATCCTGCTCAGTTGATAGGCCTCGCGGTGCGGTAACAGACTTACCGCTACACGTCCCCCGTCAAGTGGTGGCAGCGGAATTAAATTTAAAACAAACAATACTATATTAATTTTTATGCCTATCTCAGCCATTCCCATTAACGGATCAGCAAAATAAGTGTCAGGAAAAGCAGATGAAAATTTAAATAGTAACGCCCAGCCTACTGCCATAATAAAATTGGATACCGGGCCTGCAAGCGCAACCCAAAGCATATCTTTTTTTGGATTACGCAGTGCAGCAAAATTTACCGGCACGGGTTTTGCCCAGCCAAACAGTACTCCACCTAATACCAAGGTAATAAGTGGTAATAAAATGGTACCGACAGGATCAATATGACGTAACGGGTTAAGACTGATGCGACCTTGCAAATAGGCCGTATTGTCACCAAATCGTCTTGCCGCATAACCATGCGCTGCTTCATGCAGGGTAATTGCAAAAAGTACCGGAATGGCAGCGAGGGTGATGGTTTGTATCAGATGATCAATTTGCATTATTTTAAAGTCCAAAGGGGCTAATATCGCCCTTCCCTTGCCTGAGCAAAGCGGGGGCGCTACCCGTTAAATCGATCACTGTCGTAAAATCTGTGCCCGTTGACCCGCCATCGATAACGGCATCTACCTTTTTTTCCAGCAAATCACGAATCAGCACAGCATCATTCAAAGGCCAAACTTCGTTGGGTAAAATCAGTGTCGAACTTGACATAGGCTGGCCCAACTCCTCAAGTAAGGCGAGCGCTACCGGATGATCGGGTATACGTATCCCTATCGTACTCCGCTTAGGATGTTGCAAGCGCTTGGGGACTTCCTTGGTCGCTTCGAGTATAAAAGTATAACTTCCAGGCGTATTGGCTTTTAGCAACCTGAACTGGGCATTATCAACCCGTGCATAGTTTGAAATTTCGGACAGGTCTCGGCACATCAGCGTTAGAAAATGCGCCTCATCCAATTGACGTATATGACGAATACGAGTCACTGCATTTTTGTCATCGAGCAGACAGCCTAAGGCATAACAGGAATCAGTAGGATAAACGACGATACCTCCGTCTTTAAGTATCGCCACCGCCTGCCGAATAAGACGCTGATTGATATTATGTGGATAAATCGTAAAAAATTGAGACATAAATAAATCCGGGTTAATTCTAGAAAAAGGGTTTACCAAGTATTAAAACAACACATCCCAAATTGGCCGGCAAATCAGTGGCAGATCGGGTAGACGGCCTAAATCCCGATAACTTTCTTTAGGTCCGTGAAAATCAGAACCGCAAGAGGACATCAGCTTAAATTCATCAGCATATCGCGAAAATTCAGCATACTGTTCCACGGTATGACTGCCCGTAACCACTTCCAGCGCCTGGCCACCTAAGGTAACAAATTCGCCAAGGAGTTCATGCATGCTTTGTTTCCCCATGCTGTATTTGCCGACCATATAACGTCCCGGATGTGCCAGCACTGCCACGCCACCACTTCCGCGTATCCAGGCAATGGCATCATCAAGATTTGCCCATTTATGCGGAACATAGCCGGGCTTTCCAGTCGCCAAATATCGGTTAAACACACTTTTTACATCCTTACAGTATCCTGCTTCAACAAGATATCGTGCAAAATGGGTACGCCCTATCATGTTCGGATTATCGGCAAATTTGAGTGCACCTTGAAGAACGCCGCCTATACCGACCTTAGCCAGTTCATCAGCCATTTTTTGAGCCCGCTCACCTCGCCCGCTGCGTACACTCAGCAAACCCTGTTGTAACGGCAGCGAATCTGGATCTATTTTTAAGCCAACAATATGCAGAGTATGTTTGCGCCAGGAAACTGAAATCTCAACACCATTGATAAAGATCATTCCGTACGCTGCTGCCGCAATACGCGCTTCAGCGAGACCATCGGTATCGTCGTGATCTGTCAAGGCAAGTACTTTAACCCCTCGCCCATAAGCGCGTTCGATGAGTTCAGTCGGTGTGAGTGTCCCGTCAGAGATCGTCGAATGGCAATGAAGATCGTAATCAAGCACTAAAATATCCCTGATTATTCAGAATAATACGAGTTGCAGAGGGGAAAATCATGCTTCACCACCGCCTTTTTTCATAACTTTTCCTTCTTCCGCCCGGCGGCGCCTGACTTCTTTAGGATCGGCTAATAAGGGGCGATAAATTTCAACCCGATCTTTCTCGCGTAAAACCGCATCTGCTTTAGTCAATTTTCCAAAAATTCCCAGTTTATGTACAGCAAGATCCAAGGTTGGAAATTTTTCGATCAAACCCGAGGCGAGTATCGCTTCCATGACCGTACTGCCTGCCGGCACCGATCTTCTTAACAGCGTTTGTTTTTCGGGTAAGGCATAAACTATTTCTATTGTTATGTTATCGCTCATGTCGTTTGATAAACTTTCTGTGCTCGGTGAATGAACGCGTCCACAAAACTGTTGGCAATGTAGTGAAACACCGGGCCAACCAGTTTTTCCAGCAATCTACTGGAAAATTCGTAGCGCAAACGAAATTCTATTTTACAGGCTGACTCTCCTAGCGGAATAAAACGCCAACAGCCATCCAGATGGCGAAACGGTCCGTCTTGCAAACTCATATCAATTTGATGCGGCGGGGTGCGATGATTTTCCGTTGTGAAACTTTGTTTGATACTCAAGTAATTAATATGTACCGTCGCATGTACTTTGTTTTCATCCACTTGCGACGCACTTGCCCCGCCACACCAGGGTAAGAACAAAGGGTAATCCCTAACGTTATCGACCAGATTAAACATCTGCTGTGCGCTGTATGCGACCAAAACTGTTTTTTCTACGGATGCCATTTGCAGAAGCCGAAATTACAAAGACTGGTAGAATAGCCGAACACACAGTATATTTCATCTATCATGAGCATTATTCAGAATAAAAAAGCATTTCACGAATACTTCGTCGAGGATAAATTTGAGGCAGGTTTGATGCTGGAAGGTTGGGAAGTCAAAGCCATCCGTGCCGGGCGTGCTCAACTCAAGGAAGCTTACGTTACGGCAAAAGACGGCGCATTGTATCTGTTTGGCTCACATATTAGCCCGTTACTCAATGCCTCAACACACATACATCCTGACCCCGTACGTACGCGCAAGCTGTTGCTACACAGCGCTGAAATCACAAAAATACTGATTAAAGTGCAACGTGCAGGTTATACCGTCATGCCGCTAGATCTGCATTACAAAGGGGGGCGCATCAAACTCACCATAGGTCTTGCCAAGGGGAAAAAACTACATGACAAACGCGCAACGGAAAAAGAGAAAGATTCAAAGCGTGAAGCTGCGCAAGCCATGAAAAAAGAGCGTCGCTAACTCCGGGTTACTGACAACAGTAGACAATGCATTATTAAGCTCTTTGTTTGCCGAATTACTTTTTGACACAGGAACGCGTATGACAGATACAGCTTATTTTGCAGGCGGTTGCTTTTGGGGAATGGAAGAATTGTTGCGCCAAATTCCCGGTGTGCTCGATACAACGGCAGGCTATACCGGCGGCATCAAATCTCTAGCCGTGTATGAACAGGTAAAAACAGGGGACACAGGACATGCTGAAGCGGTCAAGATTATTTTTGATTCGTCCATAGTGAGCTATCGTCAACTCCTGTTTGAATTTTTTCGCCTGCATAACCCGACAACATCCAATAGACAGGGTAATGATATCGGTAGTCAATATCGCTCAGCCATTTTTTTTGTGAACGATGAGCAACAACAGAGGGCGCTGCAGGTCATTAAAATTATTGATGCCTCCGGTGACTGGAAATTGCCGATTGTCACTGAAGTGCAGGCATACAGAGAATTTTATCCTGCTGAAGATTATCACCAGAAATATTTGATTAAAAATCACGGCGGTTACACTTGCCACTATCGCCGGCAACTTGATTTAGGTGAGTAAAATGCATAATCAGTCATTGAGGATTCTTGCATCAGCGTCTATCGTCACTGATTTTTGCTATTTTTCCCGGGCGTGCTAATTCCATAAAACCCGTTATCTTGATCAAAGCAGACAGCCCATTGACAGCATTAACAAAAGGAGCTTAAAAATGAAAACCATCAAAATTCGCGATGTCATGGATCGAAGCGGCGTCGCATTCGGCACCAGTGGTGCGCGCGGCCTTGTTGCGGCCATGACAGATGAAGTATGCGCAGCTTATGCCGCCGCATTCTTATCTGTGATGAGAACATCTTTTAATGTAACACGCATCGCATTAGGTATGGATTTGCGTCCCAGCAGTCCACGTATCCTTGCCGTGTGTGCGGCAACATTGCGCAATGCGGGAGTGATCGTCGATTATTGCGGGGCATTGCCCACACCCGCACTCGCACTCTATGCGCAAAATGAAAGTATCCCCGCCATCATGATAACCGGCAGTCACATTCCTTTCGATAGAAACGGCATTAAATTCTACCGTCCCGATGGTGAAATTACTAAAGCGGACGAAACAGCGATTAGTGATGCAATTATCACGCTAGAAAATCTCAATTTCGAATTGGCTGAAATCAACCCCGCAGCAATAACGCAATATGTACACCGCTATCTTGATTTCTTCCCGCCACAGTGTTTTGAGGGCCTGCATCTTGGTGTATACGAACACTCCAGCGTGGCTCGCGACGTCCTGCGCGTTATACTCGAAGGCTTGGGTGCAAAAGTGACTTCCCTTGGGCGTACCGAGGAGTTTGTACCTATTGATACAGAGGCTGTGGCTGAAGTAGATATTCAAAGAGGAAAAGCCTGGGCGGATCAATTTCATTTTGATGCGATTATTTCGACCGATGGAGATGGTGACAGACCTTTAATTTCAGATGAAACAGGGGGATGGTTACGCGGCGATATCGTCGGTCTTATTAGTGCTCGCTACCTTAATGCACAACAGGTCGTTGTGCCGGTCAGTTGCAATACCGCAATCGAACTGTGCAATTCCTTTACAACGGTGATGCGCACTAAAATAGGTTCACCTTACGTCATTTCAGGCATGCAAGACTGCGAAGCAAACAGCCTAAAAAAAGGGGAACATCCGGCCATCGTTGGCTTTGAAGCAAATGGCGGTTTTCTGGTAGGTTCAGAATTTGAGTGTGACGGGCGAAAACTAGCCCCCCTACCCACCCGTGATGCGGTACTTCCTGCGTTGGCTGTCTTGGCTGCCGCACGGAAAATCAAGGGTGAGGTATCTGCTTTAATGCAGGATTTACCCGCCCGCTTTACTGCAAGCGATAGACTACAGGATTTCCCTGTAGCATCCAGTCGTTTGCTAATCCAAGATATCACCCTGAATAGTCAAACCTTGCAGCACTATCTTGCACCTGAACACGCCAAACCGGTTGATTGCAATACTACGGATGGACTGCGCATTCGGTTTGATAATGGTGAAATCGTACATCTGCGTCCCTCAGGCAATGCACCTGAATTACGCTGTTATTGTGAAGCGGCAAGCAATGAGCGTGCAATGCAACTGGTACATAGCGTACTGAATCGAATCAGACAGTAGGCCTTGCCAAAAAGGAACGTGCCAGCAAACAGGAATGAAACCTGTCCATAATTGTAGTCCAGGAACGGTCGCTTCAAGGGGAATTGCAGCAAATTTGGACTTGACCCCGATGGCTATGGAATAATGCACCACTATTGATTTAATGATCCCTCATGCCTGCCATTACACTCTGCACATTGCAAACAGGCCAAATCGCCACGATTGTTTCGATCCATGCTGAAGAAGCATTGCATCAGCGCCTGCTTGCTTTAGGGTTTCGCAGTGGCAAGCCCATTGAAATAATCCGAAAAGCCAGCTTCGGCGGCCCCTTACAAGTGCGTATAGGTACGACCGATATCTTGCTGCGTCAGGTGGAAGCTGCAAAAATAAAGGTTAAAAAAGCATGAAGCGCGTTGCATTATTGGGCATGCCCAACACCGGAAAGTCCACGCTGTTTAACCGCATGACCGGGGGCGCTGCCAGGGTTGGAAACTGGCCGGGAATCACCGTTGAACTCCTCAGCGGAAAGATTCTGCTGGGAGCTGACATGGTTGAAATTATTGATTTACCGGGCATTTATGATTTGCACGGATTTTCTGATGATGAACAAGTTGTACGTCACTTTTTGCATGACAACGTACCCGATTTGGCACTGATTATTCTTAATGCGACCCAAATTGAACGACAAATGAGTTTATTGCTGCAATTAAAGCAAATCAATATGAATATTGTCGTGCTGCTCAATATGTCCGATGAGGCCAAAAAATACGGCATCAGTATTGATACACAAAAAATGTCAGCGCTATTGAATATCCCCATATTTTCACTTAGTGGAAAATATGGCACAGGCTATCCCGCTGTACTCCAAGCCATTACTCGTGCATTACGCTACCCTACGCCGGGCATGCAAGACACCGTGCGCAACCAACTGGAACAAGATGCACATATCGAGAATGAAATGGAACGGGTGCTCAAACAATCGGTACAAATACCTGCACGACTACCTGAAAACCTTACCGAAAAACTAGATCGTATCATGCTGCATCCGTGGCTTGGACTTCCTATTTTTTTTGGCATCATGTATCTGTTATTTCAAGGAATTTTCCTTCTCGGCCAGCCAGTGCAAACCGGCATTGCGAATTTACTCAATGAGTTACGAGCAATTCTACTTGTACCCATCCTGAGTAATTTACCACTGCCATTGCAAGGTTTACTGCTTGACGGTATCTACAACGGCATTGCGACGGTTGCAGCATTTATACCTATCATCGTACTTTTTTTCCTGTTAATGGCTATCGTTGAAGACAGTGGCTATCTATCACGCGCCGCATTCTTGATGGATGCCTTGATGGCAAAAATGGGATTAGACGGGCGTGGTTTTGTAATGTTACTGATGGGTTTTGGCTGTAATGTGCCAGCTCTCATGGGTACCCGCGTCATGCGTTCACGAGCCATACGCCTCTTGACCATGCTGGTCATTCCTTTTTCACTTTGTTCGGCACGTCTACAGGTATTTGTATTTATCACCGCAGCACTATTTTCAGCAAAAGCCGCGCCATTGGTGTTATTTAGCCTTTATTTATTTAGTTTTGCTGCGGCGATTGTGACTGCGCTGCTATTCAAAGGACAATTTAAAAACGACGAACCGTTCGTGCTGGAACTTCCCCCTTATCGTTTTCCCACCGCGCGTCAGATGCTGCTGCGAGGCTATCTGGAAGTCACTCATTTCATACACCGGGCCAGCCAATTCATCATCGCAGGGGTCGTGTTAGTCTGGTTACTCACTCATCTTCCCTTTTCAGCCACGGCCGCAGGCCCGGACACCCTCTCTGGCATGATAGGTCACCTGCTACATCCTTTTTTTGCACCGATAGGCATTACCGAGCAACTCACCATCGCGCTGATTTTTGGCTTTGTTGCAAAGGAAATAGTCATAGGTTCACTCGCCGTTATTTACGGACTTACTGGCAGCGCTTTAGGTAATGCGCTTGCCATTCAACTTGACTGGGTACAAGCCTACAGTTTCATGTTATTTACGCTGATCTATACGCCCTGCTTGTCTGCCATTGCAACCTTAAAGAGTGAATCCAAAAGCATAGGCTATACCCTGTTTGCCCTGTTCTGGTCTTTAGCACTAGCCTGGATAGTGAGTTTTATCTTTTATCAGGGCGCCAGAGCATTAGGTTATTAAAGCGCTGTCCTCTGCCAGATGCAAGATAACTTGTTTAGCGGATTTTTGAAAATCCGGGAGTTATTGATTTAAAACTGAAATAACGGGAACGGATGAGGCAGCTGTATTTTTCTCCGCAGATTCATCTACAATCTGATAAAAAATTTCATCACTTTTTATCATGCCCAGTTCACTACGTGCACGTTCCTCTATCGCATCCGTGCCATGCTTTAAATCCAATACTTCAGCATCAAGCATCGCATTTCGCAACTGGATCTGATTATTTATTTTTTGTTGAGCTTCTACCAGATGTTGTAAATCACTTACCCGCAACCAACTGCCATGACCAAGCCATAGGGGGTACTGTAACAACAAAATCAGGATCATCAAGATCACTGTAATGATTTTCATAAATACGTGCAGAGCGACAAAAACATAATTTAAAATATTGCAAAAAAATCGCCCCAGATCTAAACCCGGGGCGTAAATTATTCCTGAACGAAATAGACTAGCTCAGTTGATAAAATGCGTCGCGACCAGGATAACTTGCGACTTCACCTAAGGCTTCTTCAATACGCAACAATTGATTGTATTTAGCCATACGATCCGAACGAGACGCGGAACCTGTTTTGATTTGCAGAGAATTCGTTGCAACAGCGATATCTGCAATGGTACTGTCTTCTGTTTCGCCGGAACGATGTGAAATAACTGCCGTGTAACCTGCACGCTTGGCCATTTCAATCGCGGCAAAAGTTTCTGTCAATGTGCCAATTTGATTAACCTTGATCAAAATTGAATTAGCTATGCCACGGCGAATTCCTTCTTGTAAAATTTTTGTATTGGTAACGAATACATCATCGCCAACGATCTGCACATTTTTTCCTAATCGATCTGTCAGCAACTTCCAGCCATCCCAATCATTTTCACTCATCCCATCTTCGATACTGATAATAGGATACTTATCTACCCAGGTAGCATAAAGATCAACCATTTGCGCTGAAGTCAGAACCATACCATCCGCTTTCAAATGATACATGCCATCCTTGTAGAATTCAGAAGAAGCAGGATCCATGCCTATGGCAATATCTGCACCGGGGACATAACCGGCTGCCTCAATCGCCTCAACGATGACTTTCAATGCGCCTTCATTGGATCCCAAAGAAGGTGCAAAACCCCCTTCATCACCGACCGTTGTAGGCAAACCGCGTGCATGTAATACGGCTTTCAATGCATGAAATACCTCGGTGCCATAACGCAATGCTTCACGGAAACTAGGTGCACCAACAGGAATAATCATAAATTCCTGCATGTCAGCGCCCCCTACTGCGTGCGCACCACCGTTGATTACATTCATCATAGGGACAGGCAATTGCATCTTGGCGGAACCGCCCATATAGCGATACAAAGGCAGACCGGATTCCTCGGCAGCTGCACGCGCAACTGCCATCGATACAGCCAGAATGGCATTGGCACCCAAACGGGATTTATTTTCCGTGCCATCCAGATCAATCATTATTTGATCAATCAGCGCTTGTTCCATCGCTTCGAGCCCGATGATCGCTTCGGCGATTTCAGTATTTACATACGTGACGGCTTGCAATACTCCTTTGCCCAGATAGCGACCCTTGTCCCCATCTCGAAGCTCCATCGCTTCACGCTCACCCGTAGAAGCACCTGAAGGCACCGCTGCACGTCCCATTACACCGGATTCCAACAGCACATCTGCTTCTACGGTAGGATTGCCACGAGAATCCAAAATTTCGCGGGCGATAACATCAACAATTGCGCTCATCTTTTAATATCCTTTCTAATCTAAATCAAACACTCACAGGGAACACTTCCCTAAAAATTCACAACGAACCATATATAACGGCTCAAAAATTAAACATTTTTTAAATCCACAGTCTCTTCGATCAATCCTTGTTGTTTCACAGTTTCATCCAACACCATCAGTGTTTTCAACAGTGCTTTCAGATGACCGAGAGGAAATGCATTAGGTCCGTCCGACATCGCTTGCGATGGGTTAGGATGCGTTTCCATAAATAACCCTGAAATGCCTGCAGCAACCGCCGCACGTGCCAATACAGGGACAAATTCACGTTGACCACCGGATACTGTACCCTGCCCGCCTGGCAATTGTACAGAATGCGTTGCATCGAACACCACAGGACAATTCGTGTTGCGCATCACAGCCAAAGAACGCATGTCCGACACTAAGTTGTTGTAACCAAATGACGCACCCCGCTCGCAAACCATGATGTTATCAACGCCACTGACATCCCTGGCCTTCTCAACTACGTTTTGCATATCCCAAGGCGATAAAAACTGCCCTTTCTTAATGTTAACCGGTTTCCCGCAACGAGCTACAGCATGAATAAAATCAGTCTGCCTGCATAAAAATGCCGGTGTCTGCAACACGTCCACAACCGCTGAGACAGGATTGATTTCCTCGATACTGTGTACATCAGTCAGAACGTTAACACCCAGTTGAGATTTTACGTCACTGAGGATCTTTAAACCTGCATCTAAACCAAAACCGCGAAAAGACTTACCCGAACTACGATTTGCTTTGTCGTATGAAGACTTGTAAATGAAAGAAAGGTTCAGTTCACGACAAATTTCCTGCAAAGCACCTGCGGTATCAATCGCCATTTGTGCGGATTCAATAACACAAGGACCTGCAATCAAAAACAGAGGTTGATTTAATCCTGCTTCAAAGTTACATAATTTCATATACCTCCCTTTACAGACTGACGTTGCAATGCGGCTACAACAAACGCGCTGAACAAAGGATGTCCTGAACGTGGTGTGGATGTAAATTCCGGATGAAACTGAACACCGACAAACCATGGATGGATTGATGAAGGTAACTCCATGATTTCAGGAAGATTCTCTGTCGGCGTACGCGCCGAGATGATCAACCCTGTTTTTTCCATGGCAGGTACATAGTGATTATTTACTTCGTAACGATGACGATGACGTTCATTGACCTCATCACCGTAAATTTTTTGCGCCAGCGTGTCGGCAATAATCGGACAACGCTGAGAACCTAAACGCATCGTTCCGCCTAAATCAGAATCATTACTGCGTATTTCAACACGACCTTCGCGATCTCGCCATTCGGTGATTAAAGCGACAACCGGGTGTTCTGTTTCAGGATTCAATTCGGTACTATTAGCATCCAGCATGCCAGAAACATGACGCGCATATTCGATAACGGCCAATTGCATACCCAAACAAATACCTAAATAAGGAACCTTGTTGACGCGTGCATATTGAATGGCAGCAATTTTACCTTCCGTACCTCGCGCACCAAAACCACCCGGCACTAAAATAGCATCGAAGTGCTCCAATCCTTGCGTGCCGGTTGTCTCGAGCGCTTCAGAATCAATATATTCAATATTTACACGCGTTTCGGTATGTATACCCGCATGGCGCAATGCTTCAATCAGTGACTTGTATGATTCGGTCAACTCCACATATTTACCTACCATACCTATGGTAATTTCATGTTGTGGATTTTCCAAAGAGTGCACTAACTTCGCCCATACTGATAAATCAGCCGGAGGTAAATCAAGCTTCAGTTCTTCGCAAACAATACGATCCAGCCCCTGGTCATTGAGCATTTGCGGAATCATGTAAATACTCTTGGCATCCCACATTGAAATAACGGCTTCTTCGCGCACATTGGCGAACAAAGAAATTTTGGCGCGTTCATCATCTGGTATAGGGCGATCGGCACGACATAGCAGTGCTGTCGGGAAAATCCCAATCTCACGTAATTTTTGTACGCTGTGCTGTGTGGGTTTTGTTTTTAACTCACCGGCTGTGGCAATGTAGGGAACCAGCGTAAGATGAACATAAGCCACCCGATTACGTCCCATGCGCAAACCCATTTGACGTGCGGCTTCAAGAAAGGGCAAGGATTCAATATCACCGACCGTACCGCCAATCTCAACGATAGCCACATCGACATCACCACCGGGATATGCCGCCGCACCGCGCTCCACAAAAGCCTGAATTTCGTTCGTAATATGCGGAATAACTTGTACCGTTTTCCCTAAGTATTCGCCGCGACGTTCTTT
>CAIOSY010000041.1 GCA_903861075.1 uncultured Nitrosomonadales bacterium | reverse complement strand
TTTTTAATGCGATTGCCCTGATTGGTTATGGACGTATCATTGCGTACAAAGCGTTTGCGGATAAGACGCAGCACTGTTATGTCGGTTTAGTGCTTTATATGCGTATTGTCACAGATAATTTCTGCGCGCCAGCCATGTTTGGAATATAGCAATCTTAGGAAGAAAATATAATACGCTTATAAAATGGTTTCTGCATCCTTGTTTCGGAATTAAAACAACGCATTCAGGGCGGTCAGTGCAATTTTGAATTTGTACGTGTCACGGTATGAAGTTGCGCAGCGGAAATACCTTCTTCGATAAAGTGAATATACGGTTGGGTCATCAGGGGCAGAACCAGGGCAACCGTGATATATCCAACCCCTATGGTAATTGGAAACCCGATACCAAAGATATTCAACTGGGGAGCTGAACGGGTTAAAACGCCGAGCGCCATATTCGTTATTAGCATCGCAGCAATGATAGGCAGTGACAAATGTAGCCCGACAGAAAAAACCTTGCTGCCCCACAGGGCGATTTTAAATCCATCCAGATTCATCGCATTCATCGAGATTGGCAGAGTTTGAAAACTTTCCATCAAGGCGGAAATTAACAATAAATGACCGTTCATGGCCATGAATACCAGTAAGCCCAGTAAGTTGTAGAGTTGGCTGGTGGCGACGGTGTTGGCATGCGTTTGCGGATCGTAAAATGATGCAAATCCCAGCCCCATACTCATGCCGGTAATTTGACCTGCCAACTCGATAGCGGAAAAAATAATCTGCATCATTAAGCCAATCGCTACGCCTATGATGATTTGCTGTGCTAAGACCAGTACCCCGGATAGCGAGAGTATGTCTATCGTGGGTAAGTCGGTTAATGTGGGCATGACGATCAATGTCAATAGTACCCCCATGCCGACTTTGTAAGGTTGCGGGATGCTATTGTGGCTAAAAAGTGGCGCGATGCTGATGAAACTTAGGATGCGGGTAAGTGGCAGCATCAAGCCCATTACCCATGCCTGAATAATGTCGTTACTAAACGTAATCATGCGGCTTGCAATGCATCACAATTAGCCGCCAATGAGCGGAAAATGGGTAAAAATATCGCGCATATAATCCAGCATGATGGTTAACATCCAGTGTCCCGCAATTAACAAGGTCGCCAGTATGCCCAGTAATTTTGGAATGAATGACAGGGTCGATTCATTTATCTGGGTGGCGGCTTGAAAAATACTTACCAGCAAGCCGATTCCTAATGCCACAAGTAAAAAAGGCGCTGCCAGCAGGAGCGTGATTTCCATCGCGTGCCGACCAAAGTTCATCACTATTTCCGGATTCATAGTCTACCTAATAAAAACTTTGTGCCAGGGAGCCTAGCAGCAAGCTCCAGCCATCCACTAGAACAAACAGCATGAGCTTAAACGGAAGTGACACAATTGAGGGCGAGACCATCATCATACCCATGGCCATGAGTACGCTTGCGACCACCATATCGACAATTAAGAAGGGAATAAAAATACTGAAGCCAATTTGAAAGGCCGTCTTAAGTTCGCTGGTCATGAAGCTGGGAACCAGTATGCGCAAGGGAACATCTGCAGCCGTATCGGGTTTTTTTGAATTGGACATCTTGATAAATAGTGCCAAATCCGTTTCCCGGGTTTGTTTTATCATAAAGGCTTTTAGGGGGGCAGCCCCTTTTTCCAGGGCTTCTTCCAGTGTGATTTTGTCCTCACTCAGGGGTTGATAGGCCTCGATATATATTTTATCCAGTACGGGGCTCATGATGAATAAAGTCAAAAATAACGCCAATCCGATTAACACTTGATTGGGTGGGGATGATTGCGTGCCTATGGCCTGTCTGAGCAAGGACAGTACAATAATGATGCGGGTAAAACTGGTCATCATCAGTAAAGCGGCGGGTAAGAATGATAACGATGTGAGTAAAATCAGCGTCTGCATACTTAGCGTGTATGCTTCTCCCCCCTTTTCAGGATGAGAGGTAATGATATTGAGCCCCCCGCCATCGGCGGCATAAGATGGCAGAGAAAATAGGCAGAGCAAGGCGATTAGCGCAGTAAAACAGTGGCGATGTCGCTTGATGAATAGTAAGACAGAATTCATTTATGATCTCGTTTGAGTGCTTGGGTCGCGTTTTTTTAAGCTGGCGAGAAAATTTTCCATGAATCCTTCACCACTATGAGGCGGAAGAGGGGAGGCGGTCTCAAGCGCAGGTTCGATATCTAAATTGGCGATTGCGCTGACTCGGCCTGGTGCGACACCGACAACGATCCATCGGTTAGCTATCTCCAGCACCACGACCCGTTCACGTGTGCCTACGCTGACCCCGCCTACAATGCGTGCGACAGATGATCTGCCTCCTTTGCTGACCGTCAGTTTTTTCATCAGCCAAGCTAATGCAGCAATACAAGCCAAAACGACAATTAAACCAAAAACGACTTTGGCAATTTCCAGGCTAGTACTTTGTGCTTCGGTCGCTTGTGCGTAGGCAAAATCTGAAAATAAAATCAGGATCGTGGCTAAGCTTAGATTGCGTTTAGTCATGACTATTGATTCAGATTACGTACGCGCTCACTAGGCGAGATGATATCGGTGAGGCGAATACCGAATTTGTCGTTGACGACCACCACTTCGCCCTGGGCTATCATGCAGCCATTAATGAGTACGCTCATCGGTTCTCCTGCCATACCGTCGAGTTCAACGACCGAGCCTTGTGCAAGTCTTAATAAGTTTTTAATTGTAATTTTCGTACGGCCTAGTTCAACGGTCAATTGAACGGGGATATCGAGTACAAACTCGATATTGTTATAGGCTTCATTAGGGATATTTTTGCCTGAAAAATCATTAAATACAGCATTTTGTTCCACGGCATGCTTGGGCGTAGCCGGGGGCGTATTGTTTTGCTCGTTCATGGCTGCTTCCCATTCGCTCTCAATGCTCATGGTGGCAGATGAATTACCCGTGTCCAAAGAATCAGTCATCGTTGTTTTTTCCTTTTACATATTCCATTTCGTTAGATTCGTGAATTTTGTTTACGTGGAGAGCATATTGGCCATTAGATGTCCCATATTTGCAAGAGAATACAGCGATTCCTTCAACATGAGCTTGAATTTCTTCAGTCAGTGATATGGGCAGCACGTCCCCGACCTTTAGCGCAATAACATCCCTGACATGCATGTTTATTGTACCTAGGTTAGCGACTAATTCTATATCTACACTCTGTATCTGCTCAGTAATTAGTTTCCCCCAGCGTTGATCAATACCCAGTATTTCACCCTGCAGCGGTGAAGTGAGTAAATCGCGTATGGGTTCAATTGTGGAATAGGGGATGCAGAAATGAATTTCTCCGCGCGTGTTGGCAATTTCAATTGTGAATGTGCTGGTTACCACAACTTCATTAGGTGTGGCAATGTTCGCAAATTGCGTGTTCATTTCTGAACGCAGATATTCAAATGTAACCGGATAGACAGGGGCCCAGGACTGGGCATAATTTTCAAAGACGATATCTAAAACACGCCTAATGATACGATGCTCTGTGAGTGTAAAGTCGCGACCTTCCACCCGGTTGTGGAACTTGCCTTCCCCTCCGAACATATTGTCTACAATCAAAAAAACCAGTCCCGGATCTATCACCATTAAGGTGGGGCCGCGCAGAGGATGAATTTGTACGAGGTTTAAATTGGTAGGCATAACCAAATTTCGTATAAATTCGCTGTATTTGATTATGCTGACAGGTCCAACAGACACTTCGATGGAGCGCCGCAGAAAGTTGAATAAGCCTATGCGAAACAGTCTGGCAAATCTATCGTTGATGATTTCAAGTGTGGCCATACGGCCACGGACAATGCGTTCCTGCTTACTGATGTCATAAGCATGAATCTCGGAGGGGTCAGTGGTTGAGACAAGATCAGAATCGTCGACTACGTCTTTGAGTAGTGCATCAACTTCGTTCTGAGATAGGAAATCCTTAGTCATTAGTCACTTAGCGGCTATTGAATAATAAAGGATGTAAACATGACATGGCTGACATTTTTTATTGCGGATTTTCCAGAAATAGGCGCTGTAACTTGTTCAATAATTTTTTTGGCGAGCATATTTTTGCCTTCTGCGAGCGTGATTTCATCCGCATTTTGACTGGACAGCAGGATATTAATCCTGTCGCGTATCAGCGGCATATAATTTTTGATTGCTTCGGCTTCTTTTTGGTTGCGCACCTGTAAGGTCATCGAGACTTGTAAAAATTTTTCACTGGTGTACGGTTGTAAATTAACGGTAAACGTTTCTAGTGCGACAAATATGGGTAGTTCTTCTTCTCCCTCCTTTGTTTTCTCCTCGACGATTTCAGTTTTAGCTTCTTTATGCGAGGCTGAGCCCTTTGATAAAAGCAGGAAGTAAGCGGCCGCCCCTGCGATAGCTAAGGCGAGAACGATGCTCACGATAATGATGAGCTTTTTTTTGCTTTTTTTGGGTGTGGTCGGTTCAGGTATTTGTGACATATTATTTGCTTTGCAAAGAGTTCGTTACATTATGCGTAAAAAAACGCATCAATAAGGCGAAATAAGAATGGTGAATAGCACTCAAATAGCAGGTTTAAAGTGTAGCATGACCAGCAGTCAGGAGCCCGATATCGGTAGGTTAGTTAGTAATCTTTTATTTAAGCATAGGTATTTACCAGTCCACGTGAGCCTGTCACGCGTGCCTGTGTCGGGGGTAAAGCAGCTTGTACGCCTTTACCGGCTTGATTGCCATTAGAGTAAGGAAGATTGGGTGTTTGCTTTCCACTTTGCGACGAATTGCCGCCTGCATTCACATTCACTTGACCTAAATCAACGCCGGCGATTTTCATCATGTCGCGCAAATTAGCGATATTTTCCTGTAAAGCTTGTCGTACGTCGGGATTGTCAGAGGTGAAAGTTGCTTGTGCTTGTGCATTGTTAAGATCAATCACGACTTGAACGGGTCCCAGATTAGGGGGATTTAGGGTGAGTGTTGCGGAGTGATCTGCCCCTCTAGTCATTAAAACGACGGACTGATTCACCTCGTTGCTCCACGCTGTCGAACCAAAGTAACTGTTAATCGCTGTGTGAGCTTGCGGTGTTTGGACCGTTTGAGGCGGTGATATAAAATTGCTGGCTAATTGTGCAGGAGATTGAATATCTGATGTTTTATTCAGATTTTCATTGATATTCTGAACGAATTGTTGTGTGCCATCGTTGCCGGCTTTTGTATCCGATGTGAGTGGCCGGGCTGAGACAATTGATTTATCTGATGTGTCATGTATTCCTGATGTCGCGGGTGTCGTCCTAACAAATGCAGCCGATGCAACAGGAATGTCTGATTTAACCGATGCTGCCGAGGTGACTGGCGCAGTTGGAGTAACAGGAATATCCGATTTAACGGATGCCGTTAATGTGGCTGGCGTAGCCGATACAACAGGAATGTCTGATTTAA
>CAIOSY010000040.1 GCA_903861075.1 uncultured Nitrosomonadales bacterium | reverse complement strand
TGGCTTGAGCAGGCCGGCCTGGACGCTGGGACTGAACAGCGCTCTATACCAGCTACCAAGCGTTTCACGCAAGGCATAACTCGGATTTGAACTATTTAGCGTGCGCTCGATAAACGTGCACACCTCGGTGTGCGCTTCAAAGTAACCCTTGGCGGCCATTGCATCACGCGCATCCTTGTCCTGGCCATCTGGATCCCAATTTCCCGATCGCACGCGCTCGATCAGTTCCGGTGTTACCCGATAGCCTTCAATCGATAACGAGTGGTACGCATCGCTGACGTAGCGGTCCTCTACGTCCTTGAGGGTTTGCACGATGTCAGCTGGCAGTGCATTGGGCGCAGGCAGGTTTTCAATGGAGACTGCGCGCATTCGCTCCCACGTGATACGCAGGCGCTGCACATAGGGGGATTCCGACCGACCTCCTGGCAAAGGCGACGCGGTGGCGTCAAACGGGTTGGACTCAATCACCACGTAACCGGCGCTTTTCATCGTCTGCACGATGTTGTCTGCTAGTGCAGTGCGACCCAATGCTCGAAAGGCGCCGGCGAGACGGCCCGCCACGACCGAGTGTGATCCGTTCAGCAGCACGGTCAGAAGTTCTGTCAAATCCTCGACCAAACTCATGGCGATGCGCGCGGCGACATGCTGTTGCCGATAGAAACCAGCGCTGACGGCGACCAAGGCAGGGGACAAGTCGACCAGCCGAAGGCCACCTTCGTCAGGTTCTGCCTTGGAAGGCAACAAGCCCGGCGCGCGATAAAGAAAGAGCGAGCAGCCGTGCGGTAGCGTGACCAACTGGTTATGGCCGTCCTTCGTCCAGATTTGCAGTTGCAGTGGCAGCGCTCGTTCACCGGAAAGCAATTGCAGGGATTGTTCCGGGCTGAGGTGCCAGTCATTGCCGAAACGCTCATCGCAATAGCCGCTGATGAAGTTGCGCATGCCGGCAAACCAGGTGGAGGTATTTCCAAGAGGCTCGCCTGGCCTGCCTGGCAGGTACCAGCCTTTAAACACTTCCTGAAGGAAACCACCCTTTGTCAAACGCTCTCTGTGCGTGCGGGAGAGCTGGCTGCTGCGTATGACGCGGGCCCCTTGGTCTTGTAGCTTAGCCAGTTCAGCTAGCGATTGGGCTAATTTTTCGTGAGGTGCGGCCATGTTGACTATGGGTGTTGGTTATGAAACCACTACCATTGAGTTGCGTAATATCGCTAATATTGAGATGCATTATCTGTCTACTATTGTGCTGTGTCAATGCACTCATATTGTGTAGATTCAGAACGGAATCGGTGACTAACACTCTTGCTCAGGTAACCAGGCGATTAACCATGCGACTAACCAACTTGCCAAAATAAACCAACTAGGTTAGCATTCGGCTATGGAGAAGCAAACCCCGCACTGCAAGCTGGCGATCGTTAAATCCTTGGTCGAAGCTGGCAAGGTACGCACCACGCATGCGGCGCGAGCTGGTGCAAATGATTTGGGACTAGGGTTCTCCAACATGCTGAACGTGGTGGTAAACCTCACGCCAGCGGATTTCTACAAGAGCATGACTCACGCTGATCACACAGTCTGGCAGGACGTGTACCGTCCGAGCACGCAGGTGGGCGACGTGTACCTGAAGTTGCGGTCATTAATGACGTGCTGATTGTGTCATTCAAGGAGTTATGAACATGAAATGTCCTGTGTGCGGCGCTGCCGAACTTATCCACGATACCCGTGATTTACCCTATACCTACAAAGGCGAAACCACCCTCATCTTGGCGGCGACGGGTGATTTTTGCCCGGCCTGTGCTGAGTCGGTCCTAGACGCAGGGGAATCAAATCGCGTCATGCGCGAAATGCGCGCTTTCTCTAAGCAAGTGAATGCGGCCATAGTTGATCCTCACTTCATTACCAGCGTGCGGCAGAAGCTTGCAATCGATCAACGTGAAGCCGCAGAAATTTTCGGCGGAGGCATCAATGCTTTTTCGCGTTATGAGAACGGCAAAACAAAACCACCGCTTTCTTTGGTGAAACTGCTCAGGCTGCTTGAACGTCACCCCGATCTACTTAACGAAGTCAGGGCCGCCTGACTACGAATCTCAAATCTTGCGATCAGAGGCGGTAACTCTTTTGGAATTTTTATAGGCCCAAAATACCGAGAATCAAAGCTATTCGGGTGTTCCCCGGCAACCCAAATTTCTCCTTGCTTGAGATAAAAAAATCCGCGTACATGTGGCAGGGTCTGTCCCTTGCTATCCAGGTCAAGTGGCCTTGAATTCGGCACTTGTTGCCCGTTGATTTCAATACCAGCATCCGTAGCTGCCACGAGATCGCCAGCAACGCCCACCACTCTTTTTATCAAGGGCATGCTGCCATCAGGGCACGAACCATGACCGATTGACCGATGTGAGATCGGCG
>CAIOSY010000039.1 GCA_903861075.1 uncultured Nitrosomonadales bacterium | reverse complement strand
CGCGATTTAATCCAGCAAGGGCGCGATCCTCTAAACTGATACCCGCGTCAAAAGCTGATAATGCTTCCGGTCTAATATCCATTGTTAGCCACCTCTGAAGCATGGCTCAACCGTCCGGCGGCAAGTAATAATCGTTCATTTTCAGACTTCGTTAATGCCCGTCCCTTTGCCATGTCAGACGCACACAAAAAAACCAGCCTAGACTCGAAGGCCATAATCTTGAGTACATCGCCAGCGTAAAAAGGTTTTCTGTCCTTGTGGATAGTTTCGCCGCTTACTTTGTCCGGCATGATGTCGCTAAAGCTCAGCCCCACCGCTGCCAATACGTCCTCTGTTGCGCAACCACCGAAGCAATGAATCAGTAAGCGCCCGTCCGTGTCCTTGATTGCAAGGCTAGGTGATTTGTCGTCATGCGCAGGGCAACATGCTTTAAACCTGCCTTTTCCTGTGCTTTGAACTTTCTGCAAGTGAGACAGAAATACATCAAGGGCGCTCATTTTGAACCTGCTTTCTTCACTGCCTGCTTTGCCGCTTGTTGAAGCTGGCGCTGTTGTGCGGCTTGCTCCTCGCGCTGCTTTTGCGAATGTTTTGCGCGTTGTGTCGCTTCGAGGTGTGCGGCTTTGCGACTCGGGGTTTTGGTCGAAAGGGCTGCCATGATTAAATTCCCGCCTTGCGACTGTTTGCAATACGGTCAGCAGCCCATTGATCTACTTCCGCCGCGATCCATGCGGTGCAGTTCGGGGAGAGTTTTATTGGGGCAGGGAAGGTGCCGTTTTTCACCCACGCCCAAATACTTGAGCCGGATGCGCCGATGCGTTTTGTGAGGTGAGGTAAGCGGTAGAATTGTTGCTGTGCTGGTTGTGTGATTGCCATGATGTAAATCTCCGTAGAGGTTTATGCGCGTCCAGCCCAATGCTGGCGCGTCATGGTTCACAATTTATGGTGGGCATAGAGTAGGCAGTCAACGTGGGCAGGTAGGCATTTTTTACTGCCCACCTATCCAAGCTTACTAACTTGAGTATTTTTCGTGGTTTGCTAGTTTGAACAATCCGGCTTTTACGCCAGATTTCCACGCATGGCCAAAAGCGGAATCTGTAAATAAACGGGGGCGCGTTAAACATGCCTGTTTGATAGCTGCTTTTCCGGTATCTGGAATTTGCAAAGGTTCAAATTTTAACGCCGCGATTACTGCTAGGACAATTTCGAGTTGTTGCTCTCGACGGCCTAGGCTTTCAGGATCAATGCACAACAGTTCGACGCATCCGGTATCGTCTAGAGTATTTTCTGTAATGATCTGTGCAGGTTGTGCGGCTTCGTGCTTTGGGGTGTATAGGCCGCTTTCTATCGCCCAATCCAGCCATGCAGGATGTATGTGTTTTGATAGCGCCCACTCTATAACAACTTTGGGAGATTGAGATTCAGACCAGCATTGATTATTCATCCAGAAGCGGTAAAGTCGATTAAAATTTTTTTTCATTGATGATGCTTCTTTTACCGCTTCGGTGTATTCGTCAGAATCGAACGAATCAAAATCGTCAAAACCTTTTTGTATTGCAATGGGTACGCGGTCATTGAGCGCATATTTAATATTTACGTTGCCCTCATGGTCTTGTTCTGCATCGTAGTGATAACCAGCTAAAACATAAAATGCAGGAAGTGTTCTCCATCTATCGTAGAGCAAATAGTCATCTAATCCTGATCTTTCCCAATCTTCCGAATTGGTACTTTGCCATATTTTCATTATCGCCCCTTTTCCGTCCCTGAAAGATGCCGCACCAACACCGCAAGGGTATCTGTACTTTCGTCTCGTCTGGCTAGGTGCAACTCGGTTACGCGGCTCTCAATTGAGCGCGTTGCACTTGTGGCATACCTGCTTTGCGTACCTGCCATAAATCATATTCTGCTTGCTGTGCGACCCACGCATCTGCATGGCCTCCATTCTCCAGTCCTAGCCAGCCTTCAAGACGCAGCGCCATGGAGGGGGATATTGCGGCGTGTTCATTCAGTACGCGGGACAATGCGGCACGGGTTACGCCGAGTTGCTTTGCTGCATCGGTAACAGTCAGCCCTAGCGCGGGTAATACATCTTCTCTCAAGGTCGCGCCGGGGTGAGGGGGGTTATACATTTTGCTCATGTCATTTCTCCTAGTGGTAATCCTGATAATCAACCAACACGGCATCTTCACCTTCAAACGTAAATGTCATCCGCCAATTACCGTTCACACTTACTGAGTAATGATCTGCGAGATTCGCAGTCAGCGGGTGAAAGTCCCATCCGGGCATATTCATGTAACTGGGGTCTTTGGCAATATTGAGGCGAACCAATTGGCGTTCCAGTTTTGCGGCTTGGTGCGGCTGAATGCCTGCCTTGCTGCCAGTTTCATAAAAGGCTTTAAGCCCCTTGTGTCGGAATGATTTAATCATAGGTTTTATTGTATAGCGTATAGTTACACATATCAAGCTGCTTTCAAGCTCACTACGTTGGATGAACTCAATATCGCTTCGATCCTGTCGCCAAGTTTTTCCCATGCTGCGCGCTTTTCGTCTGCGTAATCGTCGAGCAGGTAGACGCGATCCACTTTTGAGCCGATCACATGGTTCTGGCACAGGTTGATAACCTCGCGGCTGATTTTAAGTTTCTGCATCATCGTCGCGCCCGTTCTGCGCAGGTCGTGAGGTGTCCACTCCACATCACCCACCACAAGACTGTTGTTCTCAATTCTGAATTGAAGTTTGCGCGTCCGGCTCTTGAATTTCACCTGCCTGTCACCCACCTGTTTGCTGATCGTTTTGATGCACACATGACCTTCGTTATATTTCGCAGGGAAGGCAAACAAGCGATCACCCGTCAGTGCATGAAGCTGGCTGAATTTCGCATGAGTGAAATCAGAGAGGTAAATCAATTGATCCCTTTTCTGTCCGCGCTGGCCTTTAGTGTTTGCCGCCGGAATAAACCAAGTGCGCTGTTCCAAGTCGACGTGCTTCCATTCGGTCATCAAAAGTTCACCGATGCGGCACAGCGTCCCTAAACACAGCCATAAGGCGATCTGTGCTTCCTGCTTCATGGGGCGTTCTGCTTCATACTTTTGCGGCGCGTCTGCATACTCCTGATCCATGGTCGTGAATATCGTTTGCAGCTTCACGATTTCCTCGATGCTCAGTTGCCGTGTGCGTTCTTTGGTGTAGTCGTTCGCGACCAGCTTCATTACGTCCACCAACTCCGAAGGATTGCCATCAATCATCAGGGCGCGCCATGGCTTGCGCTTCTCACCCCAGCGCAACATCTGCCCGATGTCCTTCGATAGTTCGACCGCTGTCGGGGTTTTACCTGCCGCGATGATAGCCCGATAGACATCGCGCAAATGATGCTCGGTTAAATGCCTGACTTCGATTTTTCCTAGTGAGGGAAGGGCGTGTTTTTTGAATGTGCGAATGATGTAGTCGTTGCCGTCTGCGCGGCTCACGCCATCTCTGATCCAAGTTTGATAAAGGTCGTTGAAGGTGAGGGCTTCAGTGCGCTGCTGCTCATCCGCCTTGATGATTGCGTTAACAGCCGCTTGCGCTTCGATCTTGACGGCAATCTTACTGGCTCGCGGGTCTATGCCAGCTTTGACCAACTCACGCGCCTTATCGCGTTCTTTGCGGATTGCCGCCATATCTGCGCTGGGGTAGCTGCCGCAGTAATGCCACGCTTTTTTATCAAGCCATCTGAAACCGTAGCGAAATGCAAAAAATACTTCGCCGCTACTGGCTACACGCACATCACCGGACAGTCCCTCGGTGTCGCTCAGAGTGTCGCCTTTCCAATCTGCGCTGACGGCGTTTAGCTCTTTAATAGTCCACTTGCTGCCCTTGCCGCCCTTCGGGTATCTGGTCATGATTGTTTCCTTCGTATTTCCAATGGGTACACCAATGGGTACACAGGAATTTTGCTGGCATTGCATCCCGTTGTACCGCGTTGGACAACTATAGCAATTATTTACGAAGGTAACAATATGAAAATATTGAATATTTATTGTTTACTGTCGTTTAGTGCCGTGCAAGGGTGTTTTGGGGATATTCTTAAATTAAGCTGTCGACATCCAAGGGGTAAGCAGTTCGAGTCTGCTCGTTCCTACCATATAAAATAAGGAGTTAGGTCAAAAGCCTAACTCCTTAATTATTTCCTGCGCTACCATTGCGCTACCGGCAGGATCAAATTAGATGTAATTTGAGTGCAATTGATTTCGCAATAGCATAGCCATTGCTGCAATTACCCTGCTGAATCTCACAAGTCAGATTGCTTTATAGGCCGCTTATTTGCTCGTTGGCGCAGTTGCTGCCACGGTTTGATGGTAAGGGTTAATTGCCTTTGAGCGTTCGCCCCCTTAGCTTTTTTCATGGCTTTGAAGTGCGGCATGTATTTCCTCGGCACATCTACCCTCGCGCCCGTCTTTGGATGTGGTGGCTTGTAATTCAATGCAAAGCTACGCATTGCCGCATCTAGGACCACTTCAACGGTCGTTGTAATGCCGTTTTTGCAATGCTTGGGCTTTAACGAAATCGATAGATTAACTCTCTGGCGCAATTATCCTTTGTATAAACTAATCCATTGGATTATTATATGGGCATGATTACGATTGCTGAAGTTCCTGAATACATCCGACAGGCAGAAAAGCTCCTGAGTGCAACTGAACGACAAGACATAGTCAGCTATTTGGCGGCGCATCCTAAATCTGGTGACTTGATCGAAGGGACAGGCGGTATCCGTAAGTTACGCTGGGGGTCGAGGTGGGCGCGGTAAGAGTGGTGGTGTCAGGGTGGTTTTCTATTACCACAGCGAATTGATGCCGCTCTACCTGTTAACGCTATTCGCCAAAAACGAACAGGATAACTTGAGTAAGGCTGAGCGTAACGATTTAGCTGCATATTCTGGAGCAACGTGAACACCCATTCTGGACGAACGTGAACAGTGATTCTGACGGAACGTGAACAGGGATTCTGT
>CAIOSY010000038.1 GCA_903861075.1 uncultured Nitrosomonadales bacterium | reverse complement strand
TGATGATGATTCGCATTTGGGCGATTTCATTGAAGATTCAAATACGACAGTTCCAGTAGATGCGGCTGTGTATGAAAGCCTGCGCAGCGCAACTTCGGATATACTAGATAGTCTGACGCAGCGTGAGGCAAAGGTGTTGCGTATGCGTTTCGGTATTGAAATGAATACTGATCATACTTTGGAAGAAGTTGGCAAACAATTTGATGTGACGCGTGAACGTATTCGTCAAATTGAAGCTAAGGCTTTGCGAAAATTGCGTCATCCCTCACGTTCAGAAAAACTTAAAAGTTTTCTGGATAGCGAAGGAAAATAGTTTACGGGTCGTTAGCTCAGTTGGTTAGAGCAGAGGACTCATAATCCTTTGGTCCACGGTTCAAGTCCGTGACGACCCACCAAATAATCAAGCACTTAGAGCAATCCTCTAGGTGCTTTTTTATTGCTTGCACACAGCTTACAGACTTTTCAAATTAACTTGACACGTTAATTTGCTCGTACACCTACATCATTGTTCTTTTTATCGCAGACGCTAAAGTGCGAGCATGCCAGATAAACTTGAAACAACGCACACAGTGATGGAATATGTCCTTATCGTTTACAGACGTGAGCTCAACACTTTGCTGTCATTTTAGTAAGTGGGCGTTCATTCCATTACGTTGATCAAAACATCGATGTCTATTTTTTCAGCTTACCTCATTTCGTGTGTATGTTCTTCGTCCTGAGACCATAGCTGGTGCGCATCTAGCAATAAGCGATAGCGTGCCTCATTGGCGTCTAATTGGCTAAGTGTCTCTGTTAAGGCAGATTCAAGCGCGATACGGCGAGCGCTAAGACTGTCAGATAAACTACATTCGCCCAATGTGTAAGCGCGCGAGACCAATTCTGCATTAGTGCGTATTGCGTGAGCCGCTTCATGCGCTTGTTGCCAAGTTTCGAAACTTTTGACAGCCTGAAGATAGGCCGCATAAACATCACCTTCCAGTCGACGTTTTACAAACGCTTCCTGATCGGCGGCCATCAAGGCTTGTTGTTCGACGCCGTCAGCCGTGCTGCTGCGATGACCAACTGAGAGTGGTACCATGAGAAAAATACCGGCCACTTTTTCATTGCCGCCCATTTCATTTGAGTAGCGTAAGCCAACTGTAGGATCGGGAATTTGATCTGCGCGGCTGCGTTGTGCCAGCAAATGTTGCACTTCACTTTGCGCTTGCGCCATGCCGAGTTCATGGTTGTCATCGAAGATGCGGGCTTTCCAAAAGGCAAGATCATGTTCGATGCTGAGTGGGATGGCCGGTTGCAAATTGTCCGGTAATTGGATGGCAGGAAACGGCCGCGTCAGGTTATTGCCGGCTAATAGTGTGCGCAACTGAGCTTGATGCCATGAAACACTTGCTTGTGCAGCGGCAGCTTGTGATTGATTTAATTCAAGTTTTGGTGCATCACCCGCTTTCACCCGTTTCTCGGTCATCTGTGTCTGTTGGCGGAGAATATCGACTTGTTGTTGCCATAGTGTGGCGGTTGCTTGTTCTCGCTGCCAGTTAAACCAGGATTTCAGCAATAATCTACCCGCTTCGTGGTGCGCATCGCCTAGCGTAAACTCAGCACGCTGGACACTAGCAGTACCGATGTCCTGATCGATGCCGACTTTATTGAACCAGCGTAACGGGCGTTCAAGGGCTACGTCCCACTCTTTTAATTTCTGCCCGGTGTTAACGAGATTGCGCTGCGAAGAGCCTGCGCGCAGGTTGAATTCATAATTACCGTTATTCCATTTATGCTGATTAGCCTGCTCTAACTTTAAACCGCGAACTGCATTAAGCACCAGCAAATGCTCATCCAACGCCCGTACTACTTGCGCTTGCGGCGGCAGATCAGGCCGGTTGATCTCAGCGGCATTCGCAAAACTGCTTGCTAAAGCCAGACTTAGTAAGAAACAAATTTCCACTGAGCGTAGCGGTCGCAGCTTCAGCTGCGGGAAGCGCGCGACCCACCCATTGCGGGTGTTCCACTTCCCACTGAGCGTAGCGGTCGTCGCTTTAGCGGCGGGAACCGCACGGCCTACCCCTTGCGGACAATTCACGGTCATTGTCATGCTAATCTCCCAAACTCAATGACGGGGGTGATCCAATAAGCAATCTCGGGATTGGCTTCTTCGTTTTTTAGATGTGAGATCAGCGTGTGCGCATCATTAAGATTCATAACGGTAACGATCTGGACGCGTTGTGAGCGTCCACGTACCTGCTCTATCATGCTGGGCAATTTCTCTTTTTGACTTCCCCCTTCGATGCGTGTCAAAGAAAAACCGCGTATCCAGTCCGGGTGTTCGAGCAGGTGGTCAACCAAGCGTTCTTCCAGTGAACGATGGCAAACCAGCGTCAAACAACAATTCATTTCTTTCATTTTTATTTCCTTGAGGCTTCAAGACCGAAGCGTCGGTACAGTATGGGTAACATGATTAGCGTTAGCAGAGTTGAGCTGATCAAGCCGCCTGTTACTACCACGGCGAGCGGTTTTTGAATTTCTGAGCCGGGACCGGTGGCGAATAATACCGGCAATAAGCCAAAAGCGGTAATGCTGGCAGTCATTAGTACCGGGCGCAGTCTGCGTTTTGCGCCTTCAAATACCACTTGTGTAATCTCCATACCCTCATTGTGTAGTTGGTTGAAATAGGAAACCATTACCACACCGTTGAGTACCGCGATTCCGAGTAGGGCGATAAAGCCGACTGAGGCTGGAACGGACATGTATTCGCCGCTGATCCATAGGGCAAAAATACCCCCGATGAGGGCAAACGGAATATTGGTGAGTACCAGAACAGCTTGTCTGACTGAACCGAAAGTGGCAAACAACAACATGAAAATCATGCCCAATGCAACCGGTACGACCACGGCAAGACGTGCAGCGGCGCGCTGTTGATTTTCAAATTGTCCTCCCCAGGTTAAACGATAACCCTGCGGGAGCTTAATTTTAGTGGCGACAGCAGCTTTTGCTTCTTCAACAAATCCGACTAAATCACGGTCACGCACGTTGCTTTGTACTACCACCATCCGTACCCCATTTTCTCTATCCACTTTGACAGGGCCATCCACACGTTCTAGTTTTGCAACAACCGATAAGGGTACACTTTGCCCGTTGGGTAGCGGTAAGGTGAGGGCGGAAAATAGCGCAGGAGACTGTTGTATGTCAGCTTCGCCGCGTAGAATGAGCGGTGTGCGACGATCATTTTCGATTACAGTCCCTAAATTTTGTCCTTCAATTTGGCTGCGTAATGCATTGCCGATATCATCTACACTTAAGCCTAAACGACCTGCGGCCAGTCTATCAATCGCTACACGGAAATATTGGACGCCGCTATTTTTAACGGTAAACACATCCTCGCTGCCATGGATAGCTTGTAAGACCTTGACCATTTGTTCTGCAGCTTCATTAAGCTTATTTAAATCGGTACCAAAGATTTTGATTGCGATATCGCCCCGTGCCCCTGTAAGCATTTCGGAAACACGCATCGCAATCGGTTGCGTGAAACTGTATTCCACACCCGGAAAATCAGCCATCACAGTTCGGATATTGTCGATAATGGCTGTCTTGTCCTTGTGGCGCCATTCAGCTTGTGGCTTGAGAACCAGGAAATTATCCGTTTCATTCAGTCCCATAGGGTCAAGTCCCAGTTCATCAGCTCCCGCTCGCGAAACGATACCGTTTACTTCAGGAACCGCCTTGAGTATGGCTTGTTGGATGCGTTCATCTATAATGGCGGTCTGCGTAATATTGATTGATGGCAGCTTTGATACCTGCATAATCAAATCACCTTCATCCATTTCGGGCATAAAGGCTTTGCCTATCAAGGTGTACACGCCGCCGCTGATGATTAACATCGTTAGTGCGGAAATAATAACCAGTCGTTCTTTCTTTAAAGCGCGTTCAAGCATCGGTGCGTAAATGGCCATTGCTTTACGAACCAGCCAAGGCTCATCGTGGCTGGCTGTTTTGAGCAGTAAGGAAGACAGCATGGGTACGACCGTGAGGGATAAAATCAAAGAACCTGCCAGTGCGAATACGATCGTCAAGGCTACGGGAATAAATAATTTCCCCTCCAGTCCTTGTAGTGTCATGAGCGGTAAGAAGACGATGATGATGATGGCAACGCCTGCGGCAACGGGTGTGATGACTTCCTTTACCGCACGATAGACCACGTGTAAATGTGGAATATGATCGCGTCTGTTGGCTAAGTGATTGATAATATTTTCCATGACGACAACTGAGCCATCTACTAACATACCGATTGCGATTGCCAGGCCGCCAAGACTCATTAAGTTAGCCGACATACCAAATTGTTGCATTAGTATGAACGTGATGAGTACAGCTAGCGGCAGCGTGAAGGCAACGACGACAGCCGCACGCAGGTTGCCAAGGAACAGCACCAGCAGGATTACGACAAGTACAATAGCTTCGGTGAGTGCCTTTGAAACCGTACCGATAGCGCGATTAACCAAGCTTCCTCGATCATAAAAGGCTTTAGTTGTAACGCCTTTGGGGAGTGTGGGTGCAAGTTCAAGCAGTTTGGCCTGAACACCCGCGACCACTTTTTGTGCATTTGCGCCACGCAAGCCTAAAACCAGACCCTCGACAGCTTCACCTTTACCATCTTTTGTGACAACACCATAGCGTGTCATACTGCCGATGCGCACAAGGGCGACATCACTCACGCGAATAGGATTGCCAGCAGGACTGGCAATCACGATATTGCGCACATCCTGCAGGTTTTTAATGCTTCCTTCGGCGCGAACCAGTAAAGCTTCATCGCCATCGTTGATGCGGCCTGCGCCATCATTGCGGTTATTAGCTTGTACCGCTTGTTGTAACATGGAAAATGAAATTCCGTGTGAGGCTAGCGCATTATGATCTGGTACGATTTCGAAGCTGCGTGCCAATCCCCCTAGTGAATTTACATCCGCAACGCCAGGTAATGTGCGTAATGCCGGGCGTATTACCCAATCTAGAATGCTGCGACGATCTTCAAGCGTAACATTGTCGCCTTCGACGGTGAACATGAACATTTCCCCGAGAGGCGTCGTGATCGGTGCTAGTCCACCGGACGCGGCGGGCGGTAAGTCACGCTGAGCGTTATTTAGTCGTTCAGCAACTTGCTGGCGTGCCCAATAGATGTCCGTTCCTTCATTAAAATCGATGGTAATGTCGGCAATCGCATATTTTGATATTGAGCGCATGATGCGTTGATTGGGAATGCCCAGCATTTCCAATTCAATCGGTGTGACGATTCGTGCTTCAACCTCTTCCGGGGTCATACCCGGAGCTTTCATTATGAGTTTAACTTGAGTTGAAGAGACATCGGGGAAGGCGTCAATCGGTAAGTCCCGAAATGAAATAATGCCAGCGCCTATCAGTAGTAGCATCATTGCAGCTACTAGTAAGCGCTGGGTCAGGGCAAATTCAACGAGTTTAGAAAACATTATTTATCACCGCCGCCGATGCCCATCATGGAGGCTTTGAGCGCTGATACGCCGTGAACAGCGATATTTTCATTGTCCTTGATTGCGCCACTGATGACGCTATTTTGTGCGCCTACTGTCAATATATGTATCGATTGGGCGCGAAACCCCTGGGGTGTTTTGACAAAAATAACGGATTTGCTATTTACACGTGAAATTGCGCTATTGGGGATTTCCCATTGTAGGTCGCTATTTTTTGATGTGTTGATCGTAACCTCAATAAACTGACCGGGGCGCAAATTTTCAGAGCCATGCGTGATGATGCCGCGCAATAAGATGGTTTGGTTTGTGCTTGTTAGGCTGCGGCCAACTGCAATTAGTTTGCCGCTAGCCGAATAGGCTGGGATTGTAATAGTCGCTCCAGGTTTAAGATCCCGTGTCATGGTTAAGGGGGCTTGAATTTCAAGTGCTAATGGATCAATCTTAGCAATTTTGAATAGGGGGACGGCGGCATCCAGTCGCTGGCTGGCACCGGAAAACTTTTCTAGTACGATACCATCTATAGGTGAGGTCAGGGTGAGTAGGCTGCTTAAATTGTTAGTTAATTGAAGTTGCTCAATGGCGTTAGCTGACATGCCAGATAAGCGCAGCAGGGATTTTCGCTCAGCTAACGCCGCTTGCGCTTCAAGCGCTAAACCCTTGCTGGTGCGATAGCGGCTCTCAGAAATAATACCTTCTTTATAGAGAGCGGCGTCACGCGCTAGATTTTCTTTGGAAATGGTGTTTTGTACACTAGTTTGCAGTAAGCCGCGCTGTGCTTCTGCTAAAGCCGGGCTGTTTAGTTGTGAAATAACCTGCCCCTTTTTGACGCTATCGCCAACGCCCACTAAGGTGCGCTCAACGATGGAAGGTAATGGAGTGCTGATAATATACAGCTGATTGCTGGGAATCACGACTTGAGCAGGTAGGCCGGAAACTTCTCCGGATCTTATGTTAGGAAGTGGTGTGGTGGTAATGCCTAACGCTTGAATCTGCTTTGCACTGATAGTGATATTGTCGTCAGCATGGCTCACTTGAACGGTGAATAGGACTGCAAGTCCTAGAGTAAGTAAGACGTTATTCATATAAATTCCGGTATGCGCAAAGGTTAAGTTCGCATATTACTTATTACGAAAGGAAAATCTATAGTCATAGTCCGTTCTATACGCTAATAGTTCACTTGTGATGTTAAATGATAAATAACGTAAATACTGTTTGACGAGGCGGGGTGGGTTTGCTATAGTTCGTTTTCTGACGCGGGGTGGAGCAG
>CAIOSY010000037.1 GCA_903861075.1 uncultured Nitrosomonadales bacterium | reverse complement strand
TTGCTTGAGCAATGCGATGGCATCATCAGTTACACCAGGCATGCCTAGGTCGTGCCATTTTTTCAGGAATCCAGATAAGGTTCCAAGATACCAAGAGTTCTTGCTCGATAAACTCGCCCTGTAATTTATGAGAACGTTGCTGGTAATAAGCGGAAGTTCACCTGTTTCTTGCTGGTTGCTCTTTAGCATGTGCTGAAAGCGTTCAAACATATTCATCAGGTGGTCAGGCGACTTATTTTCTGCATACCAGATCAACACCCTCTTGGCTGAGTTGACTAGCCACTCTGTTGCATTCAAACTGGTGAAATCCAAGCTGATGGTTACCGTATTGTCTCGATAAGACCATCTATCAAAACGTGGATCAAATCGTGCGCCGTTAGGCGTCTTCACTTCACTTGGCAAATCTAGTAATGAATTGTGTAGTGGAACTATTGGCAGAAAATTACTCATCGCCACTTTCCCTTTCGATTAGTTTGTGTTGCAACTGAAGTGAAGCTTCCCTAGCTTTCTTGCGAATATGGCGACGCGTGTAAGTAGCTGCTGTCCCTGATGTCTCAGACCATCCCATCAAATATGACCGTGCTTTCTTTTCAGCTTCTTCTCCAACCTTATTGGCATCCATCTCTTCAGAGAATCGGTCGTTCCAAGTATGGCGGAAGATATGTGGAAAAACATGGCTAGGAATATCAGGGCATTTTTTACGAAGCACATTGAATATTTTGTTCAGCGATGGAATCGACAAAGGCGCACCAGTATCCGAAGCAATAAAAAAAAAGTCATGTTTTCTGGCACCATGAATCGCTGAGCGCTGATTCATGATGTAAGCGTTGGATTTATCTAAAAGTCCTGAAGATATTGGAATTTCTCTTCCCTTTGTTTTGACCTTAGGCTGGTTTCTTCTTGGATCATTTGGATTGTCCGCCCGACGAACCACCGTTACCGTACCCTCTCGAAATTTAATATCTCCAATACGGACATTAAGCAGTTCACCGCGCCGCAGCCCGAAACAAAGCAGCCATTCAATAATGAGTGCGTTTCGATATCGGGAATGCTCATCCGTCCATGGGTTATCTGACGAGTGCGGATCGATGACTTTCAGGATTCGCTCAACTACTTCCGGTTCCAATCCCTCGCGCTGATCAAGTTCCCCTGATTTATAGCTGGCTGATGGAAGTCGAGCATCAATAGCATGCGATGTATACTGAGTCGAAGATTCCAACGTAATTTGGAGCGATGCATCAATGCCATGTTTGGACATGCGCGCAATAGCAAGCCATCTCAGATAATCGCGGATATTCCTTAGCCTTGTTGCTGCCGATCCCGGATCAATTTCAACTTCGGGAAGTCCTGCCGTTCTCATCCTTAATTTTTCCAGTGAAACGACTGATGAAGCCGATTGCGGAGATAAGCCAGGAGCTTCGTCCAGCATGGAATGGATCTTTTCCAGAGGCAGCCGACATATCCCAACCAACTCCTCGATTTCCCCAAGAGAAAGTAATTGCCCTTCATCCAAGCGACCTTCTAAGTTGATCTTCCTCAGATCAAGAAACAGCAGAAACACCATCACTGACCTTAGATAACTGTCGATCGTGTTGGATGCCCTATTTCTTGAGCGTACCTCTGACAATGAAAAGACCGTTGGCTCAAATATGGGCAAGCCATCCCGACCAAGGAGAACAGGCAGACGTTCGCCTGAAGAAGTTACGATTGTTTTAACCCTATAACGAAGATGCATTGTTTACACTCTTTCAAGGTATTCTCTACGAAGAAATAATAGCAAACAATTAAAATAATGTAAACAATGAAAAACCCTCTATATCAAAAGACATAGAGGGTTTAGTTTACATTATCACCATAGGTAAATTCTAAAACGGAATATCATCATCGAAATTGTCAAAACTACGGGCAGGACTTGCCGCAGGTGCTGACGGCGCTGACCTTGGCGCGGCAGGCGCCGGTTGCCGGACCGGAGCGGACTGACGTTCTTCCAGCACCTCAAAGCTATCCCCCCCGCCAGACTTTCCACCCAGCATGGTCATTTCATTGACAAGAATCTCCGTGGTATAACGGTCTTTTCCTTCCTTATCCTGCCATTTTCGGGTTTGGAGCTTGCCTTCGACATAAATCATCGAGCCTTTTTTCAGGTATTCACCCGCGACTTCCGCCAGGCGACGATAAAAAGTCAAATTGTGCCACTCCGTCTTTTCCTGTTTGACGCCACTCTTGTCTTTCCAGTTTTCAGAGGTTGCCAGCGTCGCATTGGTAACCGCTTCGCCATTGGGCATATAACGGGTTTCCGGATCTTTACCCAGTCGGCCGATCAAAATTACTTTATTTACTGACATATCGTACTCCTTGTTATGTTATCCGCTGTGCGAAGCAAGCGCGAATTATAGCCGAGGCCATCTTTACTGATTAAGCTGATTTCTCACCCTGAACAGGATCATTGGCAGCAGAAGTCACCAGACGCAACACCGCCACTTCGTCAAACCCTTTCATATCTACCTTAAGGCACGCCATACACTCGGCAGAAACCACCAACGCCTCGCGCACCCCCTGCAATCCGGCAAATTTTTGCTGCAAAGCAACGCCTTCAGCTTGCGTCATCGCTTCCAAATGGTACATTTTAGTACGAACGACAGCCAGGGGTTTCATTCCTGACACGACCAGCAACCAAATAAACAGCAAGACAATGGCGAAGATAAATACTGCGTTATGCCCCACATACTGCATCAATGCGCCGCCTACGGCCGCGCCAAAAAATGCGCCCAGAAACTGAACACTGCTATACACCCCCATCGCCGTTCCCTTGGCTGCCAGAGGCGCAATCTTGGAAATCATCGATGGCAAGGTTGCTTCCAGCACATTAAATGCCGTGAAGAAAATCAGCAATGCGGCGGCAACGCCCCACAAACTATCCTGAAAAAACAACAACATCCCCTGTGCAAATAAGGCCAGCGCAACCGCCGTCATAAACACCGGCTTGAGTTTGCCACGGGTTTCGGCAATGATAATCGGCGGTACCATTAAAACAAAGGCAATCATCATCACAGGAAGATAAATCTGCCAGTGCGAAGACGCTTCCAAACCGTCTTTTTGCAACACAAACGGCACTTGCATAAACACGGACATTAAAATCGCATGCAGTGAAAAAATGCCAAAATCCAAACGTCGTAATTCAGGGTTAGCCAACACCTCGGCAAACTTGCTGCCACTGGCTTGGGTATCGCTGTGAAAGCGCGTAATGGCAGGATCAGGAATCACGAAGCGCACAATTCCCATCGCCAACAGCGCCAGCACACCGGTCAATGCAAAAATACCCTTTACGCCCAGTACGCCATTGAGCATAGGAGACAGCACCAGAGAGATCGAAAAGGTAATGCCGATGGTAATGCCTATCATCGCCATCGCTTTTGTACGATGCTCTTCACGTGTCAAGTCGGCGGTCAACGCCATCACTGCGGCATTGATTGCACCGGCTCCCTGAATCGCGCGACCGGCAATCACCCAGTAAATATTATCCGCTGAGGCAGCAATAAAACTTCCTATGGCAAAAATGACCAGGCCGGCATAAATAATGGGTTTGCGACCGTAACGATCAGACATCCATCCGGCAGGAATTTGCAGGATAGCCTGAGTGAGCCCGTAAGCACCCAGCGCAACGCCCATCAAAAGATGACTCTGCCCGCCGGGCAGTTTTTCTGCATACAACGCAAAAATCGGCAGGATAATGAATAATCCCAACATACGAAGACCGTAAATACTGGCGAGCCCAAAGCTTGCGCGCCGCTCCGTCGCGGTCATTGATTCAGATAGATTGGCTTGCATAAATGATTTATAAGACGATTGAAGGTACGCATATTAGCAGGTCAACCTGACCTACGACAACGCGAGCTCACCGGAGAAGCGAATATCAAGCCCTGCAATCACGCAATACCATTGATACCGATGACAAGTTGGTGCAAGATGTCGCCGCGCCAATAATCAATTGGCCAATTTTAACCACCTGACAAAGAGAACAGCTATGGGCGCACAGTGGAAAGCCAGACATAAAGAAGTTGCAGCGAATGCAAAAGGGAAAATTTTCGGGAAACTCTCCAAAGAAATTATGGTTGCGGCAAAAGCGGGGGCGGATCCTGACATGAATCCTCGACTGCGACTCGTGGTGGAGCAAGCCAAAAAAGTTTCTATGCCCAAGGAAACATTGGAACGTGCCATCAAAAAAGGGGCGGGCTTACTCGATGGCGGCATGAGTCTGGAAAGACTGACTTACGAAGGCTTTGCACCGCACCGCGTTCCTGTCATCGTTGAATGCCTGACAGACAATTCCAATCGGACTTATCCCAATATCCGCGTCCTGTTTCGCAAAGGACAATTAGGTGCGGCCGGTTCCGTATCCTGGGATTTTGATCATTTAGGGATGATAGAAGCGACCCCTGCTCTGAAAGACGCGGATGCGGAACTGGCTGCGATTGAAGCTGGCGCACAAGATTTTGAAGCCTCTGATGAAGGTGCCACGCTGTTCTTAACAGAGCCCACTGATTTAGATGCCGTATGTCGTGCGTTACCTAACTTCGGTTTCACGGTGCAATCGGCCCTCATAGGCTATCGGGCTAAAAATCCGGTCACGCTAAACGATGCAGAACGCGAAGAAGTTGAAGCCTTTTTGGAATCCATTGATGCGGATGACGATGTGCAAAATGTCTATGTGGGACTTGCGGGTTAATTTCATCACAGCAAAAGCGCGCATGCCGTTTGGGCTGGCGCGCTAAATCGCGTATATTCGCGGCCTGTTTCAACCCTGGTTAGACTGCATGGAATACATCAAAATACGCGGTGCGCGCACCCATAATCTCAAGAACATCGATCTTGACCTGCCTCGTCATCAACTGGTGGTCATTACCGGATTGTCAGGTTCAGGAAAATCCTCACTGGCCTTCGATACGCTCTATGCCGAGGGTCAGCGACGCTACGTCGAATCTTTGTCCGCCTACGCGCGGCAATTTTTGCAATTAATGGAAAAACCCGATGTAGATTTGATTGAGGGATTATCCCCTGCAATCGCTATAGAACAAAAGGCAACCTCACACAACCCTCGTTCAACGGTCGGCACCGTCACGGAAATTCACGATTACCTGCGACTACTGTTCGCGCGCGCAGGCGATCCATACTGCCCTGAGCACGATCAAATATTGCAATCGCAAAGCGTGAGTCAAATGGTCGATCATGTGCTCGAACTCCCCGTGGGCACACGCATCATGATTTTGTCGCCACGGGTGATTGATCGCAAGGGCGAACAAATCGACATTTTCAACGAGTTGCGTGCCCAAGGCTTTACCCGGTTGCGCATCAATGGCACGGTGTATGAAATCGACGCTCTGCCCGCCTTGCAGAAAACCAAAAAGCACACCGTTGAAATCATAGTAGACAGACTCAAGGTCAATATCGAATCCAAGCAGCGCCTCGCTGAATCTTTTGAAACGGCACTGCGCCACGCCGATGGCCGCGCCATTGCCGTGGAAATGGACTCAGGCAAAGAACATCTTTTTTCAGCCAAATTTGCCTGCCAAATATGCAACTATTCCTTACCTGAACTCGAACCGCGCTTATTCTCATTCAACAATCCGATGGGAGCTTGTCCCAAGTGCGATGGCTTGGGCAATATCAGCTTCTTTGACCCCAAACGCATCATCACCGCCCCGGCCTTATCGCTAAGCGCCGGCGCAATCAAGGGCTGGGACAAGCGTAATCAGTTTTATTATCAATTACTGTCAGGCTTAGCGCAGCATTACCACTTTGACCTCGAACAACCCTACGAGCAATTACCTGACCCTATCAAGCAACTCATATTGTATGGCTCCGGAAAAATCCAAATTGCCTTTCAATACAGCGGTGAACGTAATCGTCCTATGTTGCGGGAACACAGCTTCGAAGGGGTGGTTAACAATTTTGAACGCCGCTACAAAGAAACGGATTCTCCGACAATACGCGAAGAACTGTCTAAATATCTCAACGGCTGCGTTTGTCCGGAATGCAACGGGACGAGATTACGCCTGGAAGCACGTCATGTGCGTTTTGCAGGAAAAAATCTTTACGAGCTCAGCGCCCTGCCCTTAAATCAGGCCTTAGATTTTTTTAAAAAGCTCAGATTGGAAGGACAAAAACAGGCTATTGCAGAGAAAATCGTGCTTGAAATTGCCTCACGCCTGACGTTTTTAAATAACGTGGGGCTCAATTATCTGACGCTGGCACGTTCAGCAGAAACATTATCGGGCGGCGAAGCACAGCGCATACGCTTAGCCTCTCAAATAGGATCAGGACTGACCGGGGTCATGTATGTGCTGGACGAACCCTCCATTGGTCTGCATCAGCGGGACAACGACCGCCTGCTCGCCACTTTGTATAAATTACGCGACATGGGCAATAGCGTCATCGTGGTAGAACACGATGAAGATGCCATACGTCATGCAGACTATGTAGTGGATATGGGGCCTGGAGCAGGTGAACACGGAGGCATCATCGTCGCTCAGGGCACCCCCGGAGAAATTTGCCGGAATACGGCCTCACTCACGGGAGACTACTTGACGGGACGACGCCAAATCCCGATGCCCGCCGCGCGTCTGACCCCTGATCCTGAACGCATGCTAACTATCAGGGGTGCCTGCGGCAACAACCTGAAAAACGTCACACTCGATTTGCCCGTCGGTCTTCTGGTGTGTGTTACCGGCGTCTCCGGCTCAGGAAAATCGACACTCATCAATGACACGCTATTTCCTGCCGTCTCTCAACATCTGTATCGCAGCAATACTGAACCTGCTACCTATACGTCTATCAGCGGGCTGGAATTTTTCGACAAAGTCATCAATGTCGATCAATCGCCCATAGGGCGCACGCCACGATCTAACCCCGCCACATATACAGGACTATTTACGCCGATTCGCGAATTATTTGCCGGGGTTCCCGCCTCGCGCGAACGCGGTTACGGACCGGGACGTTTTTCATTTAATGTTAAAGGCGGACGTTGCGAATCTTGTCAGGGTGATGGTGTTATCAAAGTTGAAATGCATTTCATGCCGGACATTTATGTACCCTGCGATGTCTGTCACGGCCAGCGTTACAATCGTGAGACGCTAGAAATTCAGTACAAAGGAAAAAACATCCAGCAGATTTTGCAGATGACCGTTGAGCAAGCACATGATTTTTTCCAGGCGGTACCTGTCATTGCACGCAAACTTCAGACCCTGCTCGACGTGGGTTTAGGTTATATCACCTTAGGTCAATCAGCCACCACCTTGTCAGGCGGCGAAGCGCAACGCGTTAAACTCTCGCTGGAACTATCAAAACGTGACACCGGTCGCACCCTGTACATTCTTGATGAACCCACAACAGGGCTGCACTTTCACGACATCGCACTCCTGTTGCGTGTCATTCATAAATTGCGGGATCAGGGCAATACGCTGGTGGTCATCGAACACAACCTGGATGTCATTAAAACTGCAGATTGGATCATTGATCTCGGGCCTGAAGGCGGCAATGGCGGCGGACAGATCATAGCCCAGGGCAGCCCGCAGGACATTGTAAAAAACAAAAAAAGTGTAACCGGGCTGTACTTAAAACCCGTGTTAAATAAATAAGATGCGTATATCCTCTCCCTGCAACACCGGTGGATTTTTAACCTGATAACAATAACGTATGCAAATCAACCCCAACATTTTTCTTCCCGATAGTGAAATTGAACTGTCTGCAATTCGCGCACAGGGCGCGGGCGGACAAAACGTCAATAAGGTTTCCTCTGCGATCCATTTGCGTTTCGATATTAACGCGTCATCCCTGCCTGAAGACTACAAAGAAAAATTACGCAAACTGGCTGATCGACGCATTTCCAGCGAAGACATACTCATCCTTAAAGCGCAACGATTTCGCTCCCAGGAAAAAAACCGTGCAGATGCCCTGTCTCGCCTGCAGGCATTGATTATCAATGCAGGAAAAACAGTCAAAACCCGTACACCAACAAAACCCACCAGAAGCGCGAAGAAAAAACGCCGGGAGGGTAAAATCCGGCGTGGTGAAATCAAATCCTTACGCAACAAGGTAAGCGAATAACAGACTAAATGTAAAATTCTTTACCACCCCGGCCTCAGCTTCTGCTTTATCATACACAAGCACATCAATCCGGTCGCTGACCCTAAACTGCCGAGACACAATCCAAACATGACCCTTCGCCTTCCCTCACGCAAAACTTTAGCGCTAACCTTAGCGGGTATGATCATCGCTTGTCTTTTGCTTAGCTGGCAGGTCATGCCTTGGGTTTTACACTCACAGCTGGAAAAATTCATCGCACAAAGGACAGGGCATCACCTGGCCATGAATCGAGCTGAATTTAATCCTTTTTCGCTACGTTTGCGGCTATCTGACCTTCACTTGACGCAACCCGGGGGCGAAGCTCTACTGGACTTAAGTGAACTGATAATCGATCTTTCAGCCACTAGCCTGTATCGCCGCGCATGGATATTTGATGATATAAGAATAGATGGACTGGCGGCAAAAACAAGCTTGTTATCAAATCGAAAATTAAACTGGTCCGGTTTGCTGGATCCCTTTACCACTCCTTCGCCAGCACAAAATTCAACGTTGCCTAAATTCAATATCCATCATTTCATTTTAGCCAACAGCCAGTTAGATTTTGCAGACCAAAGCGTTAATCCTGGCTATCTGACTCATATTGAACCCGTCGATGTAGAGTTAACGGAACTATCCTCATTGCCCGGAAATAATGGGCAATACCGGCTTTTTGCCAAAACCACTTCGGGTGCAAATCTAAGCTGGCAAGGTGGAACACACCTTGAGCCTTGGTCTATGACAGGCAATTTCAGCATAGATAAAATCAATCTTGCCGAACTCTCCCCCTATTTAAAAGGGAAACTGCCGTTTAACCCCGCCGGGGGCGTTGTCTCTTTTTCAGCAAACTACCGACTGGACACGAGCAAAGGGCAGTTACAATTCAACCTTGATCAAATTCACGCGAAGGTTAACAAGCTCGTGCTTGAGCAAAAATCACTCCCCATTGTGACGATTGCATCTATAGAAAGCACGCAGGGCCGCTTTGATTTGACCAAAAACACCCTCTCGATAGATGCGCTCAAGGTCACAAACAGCCAGCTGCATTTAGAAACGAATAAACCGCCTCTGAAAATTGAACAGTTCATCGTTGATGACATAAATCTAAAACTGAACACTAAACAGGCCAGCATCGGCCGTATTTCCCTATCCGGTGGCAGCCTGAACCTCTCGCGCGACAAACAGGGACGCTTTGATATTTTAGAAGCCATCAAGAAAATCTCCTATACTGAAGGAGCTAAACCTGAACACTCCTCAGCCAGTTGGCATTACAAAATCAAGACGTTAGCGCTGACAGACTTTGCTGCCACAATAAAGGATGAGACGGTCACACCTGCAGCGCAATTATCACTCCAGGACTTATCGCTCTCCATAGAAGGTTTGAGCGAAGATTTAACGACAACAATACCGGTCACGACCGCTTGCCAAATTAGTGAAGGCGGTCGTTTTAACGCCACCGGTCATATCACACCGGGCCTGCCCCGTATTGATATGCAACTCAAACTCACTGAACTCAACCTTAAGCCGGTTCAACCCTACTTAAGCACGCTGGCACCCTTAAAACTGCTCAACGGTAATTTATCCACTGAAGGGCATGCCAGCTACGCTACGCCGGGGATAAGTTTTCAAGGCAGTTTTGCATTAAACTCCTTGCTCATAAATGAATCCGCAACAGATAATCTCTTTTTATCATGGAATTCCCTGAGTAGCCGTGCATTGACCCTAACATCCGGCGCACTGAATATTGATGAGCTGACCTTAGACGGACTCGATACGGCACTCATCATTAACAAGGATAAATCCACAAGCTTCAAGCGCATACTCACACAGACCGAGCCACACCGCAGCCGAGCGTCTGACACCTCCAATCCGTCTGTTTTGGCAACAGCCTTTATCGTCAACATTGATCGTCTGCGCTTTCGTCGCGGCGAAATGGACTTCGCAGACTATTCGCTCGCGCTCCCTTTCGGCACGCGCATTCATCATATTGAAGGCGTCATGGCGGGACTTTCGACCCGAACAGGCGCACAAGGACAGCTCAAAATTGACGGACAGGTAGACGACTTTGGTATTGCCCGCGCTGCAGGTCGAATTGACCTGATGAACCCTGCTGATTTTATGGATCTGACTGTGGCATTTCGCAACATCGATATGTCCAGACTCACGCCCTATTCCGCCACCTTTGCCGGACGCAAAATAGAATCGGGGAAGCTGTCACTTGATCTCGAATACAAGATCAAACAGCACCAACTACTGGGGAAAAATCAGGTTGTGATGGATAAATTGACGCTAGGGGAGCATGTAAAAAGTCCCGAGGCCACAAATCTCCCCCTTGATTTAGCGATTGCAATTTTACGAGACTCCGACGGACGAATTGATTTGGGACTCCCTATTTCGGGCAGTCTGGATGATCCTCATTTCAGTTATAGCGGACTGATCTGGAAAGCCATGTCCAGTCTGCTCAGTAAAGTCGTCACCGCGCCTTTTCGAGCTTTGGGCGCACTCTTTGGCAGTGATGATAAACTTGAAAACATCGTCTTTGCAGCGGGTGATACTCAGCTCACCCCGCCCGAACGTGAAAAAATCCTGCATCTTGCCACGGCACTCAAGCAGCGTCCCGGCCTGGCGCTTTCAATCCAGGGCGGTTACAGCGATGAAGACAAGCTCGCCTTACAAGATCTCCAATTGCGCCGTATCATCATTGAAAAAAGCGGGCAGTCGCTTAAAGTGGATGAGGATCCCGGGCCGCTAGCCCTGCACCAAAGCAAAATTCAACTGGCATTAGTAGCCCTGTTTTCAGACACACTGGGGAGCAGTGAACTCGCCTCCCTCAAAGCCGGATTTCGCAACGCCAATCCAGGCCAACTCGAACAGAACGCCGCCGACAAGCTACTTGGCGGACTCTCGTCGCTATGGCGTAAACCGCGAACACTGACGACCCAAGAAATCGCCGCACTTAAAGGAGTCGATTTCTACGCCGTGCTGTTTGATCGCCTGCTCAACACGATACCAATCAATGATGCGCAATTGCAATCCCTTGCGACGGCACGCGCCAACGGTGTTTTTGCAGAATTCGCAGCGGCGGGTGCGCCCTCCTTACGCCTGACGATAGGGGATGCTAAAAAAGTAAGTGGTGAAGAACACACTACCCCCGTCAAACTGACGCTATCAAAACATCACGCATCAGACCAATAAAATCACTTGCCGGGGAATGTAGCAGGAGTAAGTTGCCGTAAACATCAGACTCAGGCGGGACTCACTTGCGAGGAAGCGTTCAGCCCGCATATTCAACTCGATTACGTCCCTTATTTTTCGCTCGATACAGCGCAGCATCCGCTTCACGGAACAAGGTTGCGACCGAGCCTGCTGCAGATTCAATGCGAATAGCACCGATAGAAACCGTTACTATTTCAAAGCCCGCGTTTAACACGTGCTCAATTTCCAGTTTTCGAATGACCTCTACAATATGCCTGGCGGTGCATTCGTAGGTAGCGACAGACGCGCCAGGAATCACAACAGAAAATTCCTCGCCACCGTAACGACATACAAAAACATCATTCGTTACATTTTTGACATTGACTTCATCAATCACCGATTCAATAGTCCGGGCGATTAAACGCAGGCAATCATCACCCCGTTGATGTCCATAATGGTCGTTATATTTCTTGAAGTTATCAACATCCAACATGAGCACGGCAAAGGATCTGCTTTTATCTATGGCATCTACCCATGCCTTATCAACATTAAGATCCATCCACCGGCGATTAAACAAACCGGTCAGACCATCCTTGCTGGCGAGATATTCAAGTTGCTGATTGGCTACCGCTAGCATTTGACGTAACCTGGCAATGCGCCCCATGGCTTTCATCTTTGCACGCAAAATATCTATGGACAATCCTTTAGCCAGAAAATCATCTCCACCCGCTTCAATCGCCGCAATCAGATTTTCCTGCGAATCAGATGCCGTTAAAAAAATTATCGGCGTCCATGCCCACTTTTGGGTTCTCTCAAAACTACGAATCCGGTGTGTGGCATCAAATCCGTTCATCACCGGCATTTCTATATCCATCAAAACCAGCTCAGGGAGTGAATCCCGAAACTTTTCCAGGGCAACCTGGCCATTTTCTGCGAGAACGACCTGATGTCCCAATGACATTAATTGTGCCTCTAATAGCGCAGCAATTGCGCGGGAGTCATCAACAAGGAGTATCTTCATATTCAAGAGCAAACAGGTGAAAAGCAACAGTCATAATTCTACATCACCCCGCATTCAAGCAGTGTGCCGTTTACCTGCTTCGGCCGCATTAAAAGAAGCAATCCAGAATTATTAAATGCGGTAATAAAAAGGGGAAGCAAACTCACGTCTGACTCCCCCGTTTCAACTGATTACCGGACTCACTCCGGCATATCCGATTTACTTCTTTTTGTTTTGAATCATGTCGTGCATAACCGGCGCCAAAATGACTTCCATCGCGTGGCTCATCTTACCGCCAGGGACAACAAGCGTATTGGCACGGGACATAAATGAACCTGGAATCATCGCGAGCATATACGGGAAATCCACGCCTTTTGGATCGCGGAAACGCACCACCACGAAACTTTCATCCGGTGTAGGAATGTCGCGTGCGATGAAAGGATTAGAGGTGTCCACGGTCGCGACACGTTGGAAGTTAATATCGGTGTGCGTGAATTGCGGCGTGATAAACTTGATGTAGTCAGGCATACGACGCATGATGGTATCCACCGTCGCTTCAGCCGAATAACCACGTTCAGCCTTGTCGCGATGAATCTTTTGGATCCATTCCAGATTGACTACAGGCACAACGCCAATGCCTAGATCGACATAACGACCCGCATCAATCCCTTTAGCTTCGTCTTTTGCAAGACCGTGCAGTCCTTCGTAGAACAACAAATCAGAATTTTCTTCAATGTCTTCCCACGGTGTGAAGACACCCGGTGTCAAATCTGTTAAGCCGAAATGTTTGTTGTGTTCTACGGCCTCAGGCTCACTGTGCACATAGTAACGACGTTTGCACATACCCGTGTCGGCATAGGCCTTAAACATTTCTTCAATTTTATCGAAATGATTTGCTTCCGGGCCAAAGTGACTAAAAGTATTATTTCCAGCTTTAGCCGCTTCAGCCGCCGCAGTGCGGAACGCAGCACGATCCAAGCTGTGCAAACTGTCTCCCTCGATAACTGCGGCAGCGATCTTCTCGCGACGAAAGATATTTTCAAAAGCGCGCTTAACCGTGGTGGTACCTGCGCCTGAAGAACCTGTAACCGCAATAACGGGATGCTTGCTCGACATAATGACCTCTCCTGAACGTTATGATTAAAATTATATAGACGGTGATTTTATATCAAACAGTCCAACCTCACTACCGTATGTCGGTATTTTATTTAAAAAATATGACTGTATTTTGCAAATACCGACCTGACACCCCAATTTTGGCCGCATGACGGAACGATCACACCGCTAAAACAGCTTTAAAGCTTGATTCCCGAGTCAGTGTCGATACCGCTATAATGGCACATTCAAAAATTCAGGCTGCAACTCGTAAAATCATGCAATCGACCTATGACCCCGCGACACTTGAACAACAAGCCCAACAGCATTGGCTAAATTCCAACGCATTTACAGCCGTTGAGAACAGCGACAAACCTAAATACTATTGCTTATCCATGTTCCCCTACCCCTCGGGAAAATTGCACATGGGGCATGTACGCAATTACACCATAGGGGATGTACTCTCTCGCTACCATCGCATGAAAGGTTACAACGTCATGCAACCGATGGGCTGGGATGCGTTCGGTTTGCCAGCAGAAAATGCAGCACAGGCACACAACGTCCCTCCGGCAGCCTGGACTTACGACAATATCAATTACATGCGTCGCCAGTTGAAAAGTTTAGGATTGGGCATCGATTGGGCACGCGAGGTGACCACCTGCACACCAGAATACTATCGCTGGGAACAATGGTTATTCACTCGTCTTTTCAACATGGGCATAATCTACAAAAAAACCTCCTCTGTGAATTGGGATCCCATAGATCAAACGGTTTTAGCCAATGAGCAGGTAATAGACGGGCGCGGCTGGCGTTCCGGTGCACTGGTAGAAAAACGCGATATTCCGATGTATTTTTTTCGCATCACCCAATATGCAGACGAGCTACTGAAGGGGCTGGACACGCTAGACGGATGGCCGGATCAAGTCAAAACCATGCAGGCCAACTGGATAGGCAAGAGCTTTGGCTGTGAAATAGGATTCAGGATAGAAGAGAGTGTATTGAACAGTGCGGCAGCCCATCCTCAACCTACTATCCTCAATCCGGTTCTTAAGGTTTACACCACGCGCGCAGACACCCTTATGGGAGTGACCTTTGTAGCCGTCGCGGCAGAACACCCGCTGGCAACTTACGCTGCAAAGACGAATCCGGCACTTTTCGCCTTCATTGAAGACTGTAAGCACGGCGGCACCGCTGAAGCGGATATGGCGACAATGGAAAAAAAGGGGATGGACACCGGACTGCAGGTATCACATCCGCTGACGGGCGAACAAGTGCCGGTTTGGGTCGGCAACTATGTGCTGATAGGCTACGGCGAAGGCGCTGTCATGGCGGTGCCTGCGCACGACGAACGCGACTTTGGCTTTGCCAAAAAATACAACTTGCCGATCAAGCAATCCATCGCGGCAAATGAACAAAGTTTCTCTACGGAAGCCTGGCAAGAATGGTACGGCACAAAAAACGGCGTATGTATCCACTCCGGCAAGTATGACGGTCTGAACTACGATGACGCGGTCGATGCTATCGCGACCGATCTGGCGGAAAAAGGCCTGGGCGAGAAAAAGACTCAATTCCGTTTACGCGACTGGGGTATTTCACGCCAGCGTTATTGGGGTTGTCCGATTCCTATCATCCATTGTGCAAGCTGCGGCGATGTGCCAGTACCGGATGACCAGCTGCCGGTGCTGCTACCTGAAAATGTTGTACCCGATGGCACGGGATCACCGCTGGCAAAAATGCCGGAATTCTATGCAACTACCTGCCCGAAATGCGGCACAGCGGCACGTCGCGAGACCGACACCATGGATACTTTCGTGGAATCATCCTGGTATTACGCGCGGTACACCAGCCCCGGCTGCACCACCGGGCTGGTTGATGAGCGCGCCAATCACTGGCTGCCGGTCGATCAATACATCGGCGGCATTGAACACGCGATTTTGCACTTGTTGTATGCGCGTTTTTTTCAGAAACTAATGCGCGATGTCGGCGTATTTGGCGAAGGCGATGCGACTAAAAATCTGGATGAACCCTTTAAAAATCTGATTACGCAGGGCATGGTGATTGCGCCGACCTTCTTCCGTCTTGAAGCCAATGGCAAAAAATTGTGGATCAATCCGGCGGAAGTAGACGTCATCAATGATGAACGTGGTCGCCCCACTGGCGCTACCTTACGCGCCGATGGCCAACCGGTGATTATCGGCGGCACGGAAAAGATGTCCAAATCCAAGAACAACGGCGTTGACCCACAAGCCATCATAGATGAATTCGGCGCAGACACGGCACGCATGTTTATGATGTTCGCTGCGCCGCCTGAACAATCCCTGGAATGGTCGGATGCGGGACTGGAAGGCTCATTCCGATTTCTAAAACGCGTCTGGAAAGCAACCCACGATCACGTCGAACAAGGCGTCGTCGACGCCTACCGCCACGGCGAGCCGGAGAACGTTTGGCCGGACACCCGACTAACTGCGCAGGCAAAAGCATTACGGCGACAATTGCATCAAACCATCCAAAAAGTGGACGACGACATTGGTCGCCGCAAGACGTTTAACACCGCCATTGCCGCCAATATGGAGTTGCTCAATGCACTGGGGAAATTCAACGATCACACCCCGTCGGGACGCGCCGTCGCGCAGGAAACGCTGGAAGCCATCGCACTGATGCTCAATCCTATCGTGCCGCACACCTGTCAGGCGCTGTGGTCAGGATTACGTCCGGGCAGTGACATGCTCGATCAAGCTTACCCCGAAGCCGATCAAAATGCCCTGGTACAAGATGACGTTGAATTGATGATACAGATCAATGGCAAACTGCGCGGCAGCCTGATTGTTGCAAAAACGACAGACAAAACCACGCTGGAACAACTGGCTTTGGCACATGAAGTTGTACAAAAACAACTGGCTGGCCTGCCGCCTAAAAAAATCATCGTTGTACCCGGACGTTTAATCAACATTGTTGCATAGGAGATACTGCCTAATGAAATTCGCCTGTTTTAAAATCAGAAATCAGCTGAAACTGATAGCTTTTTTAACAATAGTGCTTGCGCTTACCGCTTGCGGATTTCATCTGCGCGGTGAAGCAACCATGCCCTTCAAGACTTTGTACATTGAAGCCGCGAACCCCAACTCACCGCTCATGGAAGAACTGCATCGACTATTGGAATTCAATCATATACAACTCGCTAAAACGGCTGAAAACGCCGAGGTCATACTAAACATCAGTTCTGACCTGCCCGAAAAGCAAATTTTAACACTAGGCGGAAGCGGGCGCGTCAGTGAATTCCAACTTCGTTACCGCGTATCGTTACGCGCCTACGACAAAGAGCAACGCGAGTGGTTATCGGCTGATGAACTATTACTGAGTCGCGACTACACCTATGATGACACCTTAATTCTTGCCAAAGAAGCTGAAGAGCAACAACTTTATCAAAGTATGCGCTCAGACATGGCACAACAAATTATGCGCCGTTTAGTTCACGCAAAACCGCACGCGCTCCCCCCTAAATAATGCAACTATCCAGCGAAGCGCTGCCGCGCCACTTAACTTCCGGACTGAAGCCTCTTTACGTGGTGTATGGCGATGCGCTATTACTCGTCACAGAAGCCGCAGACAGCATACGCAGCGCCGCTCGCCAGGCAGGCTTTAACGAACGCAATATCCTTATTGCTGAACAACACTTTAAATGGGATGAATTACGCAATGCGGCACAAAGTCTGTCTTTATTTTCCTCACGCCGCGTTATCGACTTACGCATTCCTTCCGGCAAGCCTGGCATAGAAGGCGGACAGGCATTACAAGATTACACCGCACAAATCAACGATGACGTACTCACACTCATCACCCTGCCTAAAATAGACTGGTCAGCACAAAAAAGCCTGTGGTTCAGCACGCTGGCACAACACGCCGTCATGATTTGTGCCGATGATATTCCTCGCAAGCAGTTACCGAAATGGCTTGCGGGTCGCCTCGAACGGCAAGCGCAATCAACCGACCTAGCAACTCTTGACTTTTTAGCCGATCGCTCTGAGGGCAACCTGATTGCTGCATTTCAGGAAATACAAAAACTTAGCCTGCTCTTTCCGCCAGGCACACTCTCTTTTGAACAGGTCAAAGAATCGGTTATGGATGTGGCACGCTATGATATTTTTAAATTATCAGAAGCCATGCTGGCGGGTGATACGGTGCGTTATAGCCATATTCTTCAAGGACTACAGGCGGAAGGAACTGCCACGGTTTTGATATTATGGGCACTCACAGAAGAAATCCGCACCGTCGGCAAATTACTACAAGCCTTGCAACACGGCAACACGACGCGCGATGCATTGCGAGAACTACGCGTACGTAAAGAAAAATTGACGCTGACTGAAAATGCTTCTCGCAGACTAAGCTTCTCGTCTATTGAGCGAGCCATCAGTCATGCGGCACGGCTGGATAAAATCATTAAAGGTTTAAAAACAGGGGATGTTTGGGATGAATTACTACAACTGGGCTTGCGCCTGACTAAACCATGAATACCTGTTTATTCGTGATGACGAACTTACCCGATATTGTCTCGGCGCAAAAAATGACCCACCGGATCATTGCATCCAATGCCGCAGCCTGCGTGAATCAACTCGCCCCATGCGCATCGACCTATCGCTGGCAGGATAAAATTGAAACGGTCAGTGAAATACCCCTGCTGATAAAAACGACAGTGCAAGCGTACCCAAGACTTGAAGCTTTAATTATCGACTGTCATCCGTATGAACTACCGGAAATTATCGCCCTTCCCCTATCCACAGGCCTCCCTGCCTATTTAAATTGGATAAACAGCGAAACTCACCCTGGGGAGCATAAAACACCCTGGGACGATCTCAACGCTTCTACACAAAAGTAAGGAATTGGCATGCGATTTTTAGTTTTACTACTACTTTGCTTCACCGTCACTGCAGGGCATGCAGGCAGTTTTTTAGATACGCTCTCTTCAAGCAAAACCCAGCCTGACTTTCTTCCCCCTGACCAAGCTTTTGTACTACAAATACAGGGGCTTGATTCTCAGACCTTAGCCGCGAACCTCAAAGTCACACCGGGCTATTATTTATATCGGGATAAAATCAGTTTTAACATTCCCGGCAATGAGGTCAAAATCACTGATATTGAGCTACCTGAAGGCGAACTCAAACACGACCCAAATTTTGGTGACACTTATGTCTTCCACCATTCATTTCAAGTTAAACTCAAACTAAAACGGAGCAGTGATGCGCCCATCCATTTAACGCTAAATGCGACTTATCAAGGGTGTAGCGAAAAAGGTCTTTGCTATCCAAGTCAAGATAAGATATTGCAAATTGACCTGCCTGCCAGCAATTTGCCTAACGCAAGCCTATCGCTAGAGAACATCGCCACACAATCAAACAATAGCGCTTTGAATGCGCCAGACCCGAAACAAAAAATCGAACTAGATACGCCAAAGAATGACACTTCAAAAATCGCCCAACTTTTCAAACAAGGCAGCTTCTGGCTGATACTTACATTCTTTTTTGGCGCAGGTCTCCTCTTGGCACTCACCCCCTGCGTATTTCCAATGATCCCGATTCTTTCCGGCATCATTGTAGGACGAGGCCATAAAATCACCAAGATACATGCTTTTGTGCTGTCACTCGCTTATGTTTTGGGTATGGCGATCACCTATGCTGCTGCGGGTATCGCCGCAGGACTGTCGGGTGACTTAATTTCTAATGCGCTTCAAACCCCCTGGGTGCTTGGCAGTTTTTCAGCAATCTTCGTTATATTATCCTTATCCATGTTTGGCTTTTATGAGTTGCAATTACCAAGCGCCTTGCAAAGCCGACTCAGCAACACCAGCAATCAGTTACATGGCGGACACTTATCCGGCGTGTTTGTGATGGGCGCCTTGTCTGCGATCATCATGGGCCCTTGTGTGGCCGCGCCTTTGGCCGGAGCGCTGCTTTATATCGGTCAAACGCACGATGCCGTTCTGGGCGGACTGGCACTCTTTGCACTGGCACTAGGTATGGGCGCACCCTTGCTGATAATCGGCACATCCGCCGGCGTGTTACTTCCTAAAGCAGGAGCATGGATGGATAGTGTTAAACGTTTTTTCGGTGTTTTGCTACTGGCCTTAGCAATATGGATCATCCAACCTTTGCTAGCTGTTTCTGTACAAATGCTGCTGTGGGGCTGCTTGTTAATACTCTGCGCCAGTTATTTACGTGTATTAGAGAGCCTGCCTCATAATGCGCGTAGCAGCCATAAACTAATCAAAGGTATCGGTGTAATAGCCTTGTTATTGGGCGCCACTTATATCATTGGCGCCTTGTCCGGCGCTCGCAACCTCTTGCAGCCCTTAAATGCCGTTTGCTCGGTCTGTAAAGCGGATACCGGCGAACCGCTCGCATTTTCGCGCATAAAGAGTCTTAGTGAATTAGATGAAGAACTAAAGCTTGCCCGCGGCAAAATTGTCATTTTCGATTTCTACGCGGACTGGTGTGTCGCCTGCAAGGAAATGGAGCGGTTCACCTTCTCCGATCCGGACGTACAGCTTAAACTAAAATCTGCCCGAATGCTTCAGGTCGACGTCACCGGAAACACCCTAGAGGACAAGGCATTATTGAAAAAATTTGGCTTATACGGGCCGCCTGGCATTATATTTTTCGATGCTAAAGGGCAGGAGTTGACCGATTTTCGCGTAGTGGGTTATGAAAATCCCGAGCTGTTCACGAAAACATTGCTAAAAATAGGGCTATAACAAATAGATGGGCATCTTTGTAAAAAACATAGACAATTATCCTGAATTTACGGCAAAATGCGCATATGAAAGCTATTCTTGTACTACACGGACCTAACCTAAACCTACTTGGATGTCGAGAACCCGGGGTTTATGGAACCACTACGTTAGCAGAAATCAATGCGGGCCTGATTGCATTAGCTGGCAAAAACGCTGCAACGCTGTCCTGTTACCAAAGCAATGCCGAGTCCGCTTTAATTGATCGTATTCATCAAGCGCGCATTGATGGCACCGAATTTATCGTCATCAATCCCGCTGCATTCACCCATACTAGTGTCGCTTTGCGCGATGCACTGGCTGCTGTTGCAATACCATTTATCGAGATACATCTTTCCAACGTACATGCACGTGAAGCATTTCGCCACAAATCATACTTTTCGGACTTGGCCATTGGCGTCATCTGTGGCCTGGGTCCAGCCGGATATGAATTCGCGGTGCACTATGCACTGAACTATAAAAACTAAGCAAGGGGGTCATTATGGATTTACGTAAACTGAAAACACTGATTGAACTAGTCGAAGCATCGGGGATTGCCGAACTCGAAATCAGCGAGGGTGAAGAACGCGTACGTATTACACGCACCATTGCAGCGGGACAACAACTGTTTTCACCCGCACCACAACAACACTACATGCAACCAGCCGCCAGCGCTGCTGTTGCACCAATAGCAAGCCCTGCTGCACCCGAGCCTGTTGCTGCTGAAGAAGGGCACATTGTAAAATCGCCTATGGTCGGTACGTTCTATCGTTCCCCTTCCCCCGGCTCAAAACAATTCGTTGATATTGGTCAGAATGTAAACTCGGGAGATACTTTGTGCATCATTGAAGCAATGAAACTCCTCAATGAAATTGATGCGGATCACAATGGCGTAATCAAAGCAATTTTGGTAGAAAACGGCCAACCTGTCGAATTCGGCCAGCCATTGTTTGTAATTGGCTAATCCTGTTTGAGCGTGCGCAGACACGTCTGCGATTTAAAAAGCGGCGACGCATCGCCGCACTGCAATAAAGTTCGGAGGCATCACCATGTTTGAAAAAATTCTGATCGCCAATCGCGGTGAAATAGCATTGCGCATCCAGCGTGCCTGTCGCGAAATGGGAATTAAAACGGTAGTCGTACATTCTGAAGCCGACGCCGACGCCAAGTACGTAAAGCTTGCAGATGAGTCGGTCTGTATCGGCCCTGCCCCCTCCAATCTGAGCTACCTTAACATTCCCGCCATTATCAGCGCAGCCGAAGTCACTGATGCTCAGGCAATTCACCCTGGCTATGGTTTCCTGTCTGAAAACGCCGACTTCTCCGAACGAGTGGAAAAATGCGGCTTTGTGTTCATAGGCCCACGCGCTGAAACCATACGTTTAATGGGTGACAAGGTTTCCGCAAAAATTGCCATGCGCAAAGCGGGAGTACCCTGCGTCCCCGGCGTAGAAGGTGCTTTGCCCGACGATCCTGCCGAGATCATCAAAATTGCACGCAGTATAGGCTACCCAGTCATTATCAAAGCCTCCGGGGGCGGGGGCGGGCGGGGCATGCGCGTCGTCCATACTGAAGCCGCTTTGCTGGGCGCTGTCACCATGACAAAATCTGAAGCTCAAGCCGCCTTCAACAATCCCACCGTGTACATGGAAAAGTATTTAGAGAATCCACGTCACATTGAATTTCAAATTCTAGCCGATCAACATGGCAATGCGGTATATCTGGGCGAGCGTGACTGTTCGATGCAAAGACGCAATCAAAAGGTCATGGAAGAAGCCCCTGCTCCACTGCTCAATCCGCGTTTACGCAACAAGATCGGCGAACGCTGTGCAGAAGCCTGTCGTAAAATCGGCTATCGCGGTGCCGGCACGTTCGAATTTCTTTATGAAAACGGGGAATTTTTCTTCATCGAAATGAATACCCGTGTGCAGGTTGAACATCCAGTGACTGAAATGATCACTGGCATTGACATTGTTCGCCAGCAAATTCTTATCGCAGCAGGTGAAAAATTGGCTTTTCGCCAACGCGATGTGCAGTTCAGAGGCCATGCTATCGAATGTCGCATCAATGCGGAACACCCTTATAAATTTACCCCCTCACCCGGGCGTATCACTTCATGGCATGCGCCTGGCGGCCCGGGTATTCGAGTCGATTCCCACGCTTATAACAACTACTACGTTCCCCAGCATTACGACTCGATGATAGGAAAGGTAATCGCCTACGGTGACACTCGCGAACAGGCAATGGCTCGTATGCGTACGGCCTTATCTGAAATGGCGGTCGAAGGTATCGAAACCAATATCGCACTGCATCGCGACTTGCTACTGGATTCGGCTTTTATCGGAGGGGGAACCAGCATACATTACCTCGAAGAGCGCCTGGCAAAACACAACAAGGATAAATGATGGCCTGGTTAACGCTCATCGTTGAAACCGATGCAAAAAATGCAGAAGCGCTAAGCGATGCGCTTTTAGAACACGGCGCACTATCCGTAGACTTGCTTGATGCCGATGCTGACACGCCGGATGAACAGGCTATTTTTGGCGAGCCTGGAGAACCTCCACCCGGCGTTTGGCAACACAATCGTGTCAGCGCCTTATTTGATGCTCACATCGACGTAAACCAAATACTAGCTCGGGCAGCGAACGATATCGGCTTATTGACACTACCTGAACATCGTATCGAAAGCTTAGCCGACAATGATTGGGTTCGTCTCACCCAGTCCCAGTTCGAACCTATTCCCATTTCGAACCGGCTATGGATTGTACCCACCTGGCACACACCCGTTAATAAGCAGGCAATCAATATCGTTCTAGATCCTGGTCTCGCGTTTGGTACGGGAAGCCATCCAACGACACGCTTGTGCTTACGCTGGTTAGATAATAATTTATGTGGAAGTGAGTCTGTGCTGGACTATGGTTGTGGCTCAGGCATTTTAGCCATTGCAGCACTAAAACTAGGCGCAGCAAATGCGGTTGGTGTGGATATCGACGCGCAGGCCGTCACGGCAAGCCGCGATAATGCCATCGCTAATAATGTCATCAATGTACAGTTCTATTTACCCAACGATGCACCAAAAGGTCACTATGATGTAGTGGTCGCCAACATCCTGACCAATCCGTTGCGCCTTTTAGCACCTTTGCTGGCAGATGCAACCAAAACAGGCGGACAGATTGTATTATCCGGGATACTCGAAACTCAAGCACAGGATGTAATGAATATTTACAGTGCATGGTTTGATTTGAATCCGCCCATTTTTGAGGATGGCTGGTCATGCCTGTCTGGACGAAAACGCTAGACTGATAAGACGATGAATGGCACAACGCGCTGCCCACACTGCGAAACACGCTTTAGGATTACTGAGGCGCAACTAATTTCGCATCATGGCCAGGTGCGTTGCGGTCAGTGTATGTCATCGTTTGATGCCCGCCCCCACTTTACCCCTGAAGTCATACACACTAAAAGCCACCAAGTCACACCAAAAACGTTGGCTGAACGCGTTATGGTATTCGAAGATAACACAACGGCAACGGTCGTAAAACACAGAATATGGCTCTGGATAATAGGAATACTGATCTTCCTTATTGTTTTAATTATACAATTTAGCTATTTTTTCCGCGTCAATATTGCAACCCGGCTACCCGCACTCAAACCCGCATTAGTCAATGCTTGTCACTTCATAGCATGCAGCGTCCCCTTGCCGCAAAACGCGACGTTAATAGACATCGAGTCTTCCAGCCTGATCGCTCACCCTACACAAGATAATCAGGTTATATTTAACGCCCTACTGCATAACCGAGCCACTTACAACCTAGCCTTTCCCACTATCGCACTGACGCTCAAGAATGAACAAGGCAAGGTGATAGCGAGGCGCTTGTTTCTACCTGTCGAGTATTTACCCGCTGATGATAGTGTGCAGCGGGGCTTCTTACCTAACCACGAAGTCGATATAAAACTACAACTCAACACCTCGGAATTCAGACCCGTCGGCTATCTCATCGAGCTTAATGACTAATCGTTAAGACGGGATAAATCACTTTTATTGCTATAATACAAATCAACCCGGCACCGTAATCATGATCAACAGACTACTCTCATTTTTTTTATTACTGTCGCTCAGTGCCGTTACCTATGCAGATTTTGAACAAGATTTATCTGCCACACACGACATTCCCAGTTCATTGCGTGAACTATATATTCAGGCAAATCAGGGCAATGCCAGCGCACAACTCGATCTGGGTAAAATATTTATCACGGGCAAACTGATAACACGTAATGAAATCGAAGCGGTGAAATGGTTTACCCTTTCCGCTAAGCAAGGGAATGCGCAGGCGCAATTTAATCTAGGCGTAATGTATGCCACAGGACAGGGCATAACAAAAGATGACACGCTTGCCGCGCACTGGTATCAAGAGGCAGCAAATCAAGGACTACCTATAGCACAACTGAATCTAGGGGTTGCCTATGCCGACGGGGCGGGCGTGACGAAAGACGAAGCTGTTGCTGCTAAATGGTTGCGCCTTGCAGCCAATCAAGGTGAAGCACAGGCACAATTTAATCTGGGCGTAATGTATGCCAACGGACAGGGCGTTACTAAAAACCTGCCGGTCGCCTACCGTTATGCCAAACTGGCCGTCGCACAAGGACACGAAATAGCCCCTGCTTTACTAAAGGACTTGAGTACACAAATGACGGCGCAAGAATTACTCATTGCCGCACAGATTCCTGACACAGCATCCAAAAAAACAGTGACGGCAACGGATAAATACTACCTTCAACTTGGCGCATTCAAGTCAGCAGCACAAGCTGAACAATTCAGCACAGAGACACAAAAAAAACTGGGGAAAATCGAAAAATCTTTCGGAATTTTTCCAGATACTGACTGGGTACGCGTACAAATTGGCCCTTACGAAAATCAGCGCCTATCCCAGCGCGATGCCAGCCGAGTTAAAAACAAACTCGGCTTTGAACCGCTGTTAAAAAAGCACTAATTGTGTTTTATATTTCGCCCCCAGCCAACGACACCCAGTCTTTAGGCTGCAAGTAGATATCGTACAATTGGGCTTCCTGCGTCCCGGGTTCCGGATGCCAGTCATATCGCCATTTTACCAGCGGTGGCATGGACAGCAAGATGGATTCGGTTCGACCATTGGACTGCAAGCCGAAAATAGTGCCTCGATCCACAACCAAATTAAATTCGACATAGCGTCCACGGCGATATAGCTGGAAATCACGTTCACGTTCACCGTAAGGCGTATTCATCCGCTTTTCAAGCAGCGGCACATAGGCAGACAGGAAGTGATCACCCACGCTTTGCTGAATGGCAAAGGCCGTATCAAAGTCTGGCACAGAAAGATCGTCAAAGAAGATGCCGCCTATACCGCGCGGTTCGTTACGATGTTTTAAAAAGAAGTATTCATCGCACCATTTCTTATATTTTGCATGCAGCTCATCGCCAAACGGCGTGAGTGAATTTTTACAAATTTGATGGAAATGTACCGCATCTTCCTCAAAGCCATAGTATGGCGTGAGATCCATGCCACCGCCGAACCAAAACACATCCTCACCATTGGCCTTATGTGCTATAAACATACGTACATTCGCATGGGTAGTTGGCGCGTAAGGGTTGCGCGGATGCATTACCAGTGAAACCCCCATCGCCTCCCAACTGCATCCAGCCAATTCAGGACGATGTGCTGTTGCAGAGGCGGGCATCTTGTCTCCCTGAACGTGCGAGAAGGCAACTCCCCCGCGCTCGATCACATTGCCTTCTTCGAGTATGCAACTGATACCACCACCCGCGCCGATTCCCACACCACCGGCTTCACGCTGCCATGCATCACGGATAAATTTTTTGCCATCCACCTGCTCAAGACGCGTGACAATCAAGTCTTGCAACTCCAGCAGATATTCTTTTACAGCTGCGCTGTTTACGCTCATGTCATTTCCATTTCAATAAGTTAGTTGCGTACAATTTTACCGTCTGTCCATGCAAGTATTCTGGAAGGAATTTTTCGCTTGCCCACACAGCCTGGCAGCACCCAAACAGCATGACCGAACAGGCGCTGACATTCGGCATAGGTTTTAGCCGGCCGCATGCCGCTCCGGTTGGCACTCGTGGAAACCAGCGCACTGTCCACGCCAAGGCAAAGTTGTCGTGCGACGGGGTGAGCCGTTAATCTGACCGCCAGGGTATCATGTTCTCCACGCAACCAGCGCGGTGAAAATTTCTTCACCGGCAGCAAATAAGTAATCGCTTTTGCGCCATCATCAGCCAATTTCTGCTGCTGTTCTAACGTCAGTGCTTTAACATAACGCTCGATTTGATTATACGAATAAGCAATAATAATCAAACCTTTACGCTGAGGCCGCTGCTTGAGTTTCAGCAACTTCAGCACGGCGGAACGGTTATCCGGATCGCAGCCCAGCCCGTAACAGGATTCTGTCGGATACGCGATCAAACCACCACGCCTAAGATGCGCAGCGATACGGTGATACGATGCAATAATCCGTATCACTTAGCGGTCTTGATTGCCCGGAAACCGATATCGCGACGCATCTGGCAGCCGTCGAAAGAAATGCCATCAGCAATCTGATAGGCACGACGTTGCGCCATACGCACACTGTCGCCCAAGGCCGTCACGCAAAGCACACGACCGCCGCTGGTGACTACATTGCCATCGACCAGCGTGGTGCCGGCATGAAACACATGCACATCTTCTTCGCCTTTGGCCGGCAGACCACGGATCGTATCGCCCGCTCGCGGCGTGTCCGGATAATTGGCCGCGGCCATCACCACGCCCAGCGCGGTACGTCTATCCCATTCGACTTCGATCGCATCCAGCGTACCATCCACCGCATGCTCCATCATCGACAGCAAATCGGTCTTCAGACGCAACATGATAGGTTGAGTTTCCGGATCGCCCATACGGCAATTAAATTCCAACACCTTGATCGCACCATTGGGAGAAATCATCAAACCCGCATATAAAAAACCGGTGTAAGTGTGGCCTTCTTTTTCCATCCCGTGTACGGTGGGCATAATCACTTCGCGCAGTGCGCGGGCGTAAACTTCGGGCGTCACCACAGGCGCGGGAGAATACGCACCCATACCGCCGGTATTAGGTCCCAGATCAGCGTCCATCAGGCGTTTATGATCCTGACTGGTCGCCAGCGGCAACACGTTTTTACCGTCCACCATCACGATAAAACTGGCTTCCTCACCTTCGAGGAACTCTTCGATCACCACGCGTGCACCGGCATCACCCAGCTTGTTGTCCGAGAGCATCATATCGACCGCTTGATGTGCCTCTTCCAACGACATCGCGACGATCACGCCCTTACCGGCCGCCAGTCCATCCGCCTTGATGACAATCGGCGCACCGTGTTTATCGATATAGGCATGAGCCGCCGTCACATCGCTGAATGTCTCGTAAAAAGCGGTCGGAATATTGTGCCGCACCATAAACGCCTTGGCGAAATCCTTGGAAGACTCCAGTTGCGCGGCCGCTTTAGTCGGGCCGAAAATTTTCAAGCCGGCACAGCGGAATGCATCCACCACGCCTTTAGATAAAGGCGCTTCAGGACCAACCACGGTCAGATAGATGTGTTCGCGCAGTGCAAATTCGAGCAGTTCGTCGACACTATTAAGATTGACGTTTTCCACGCCCTTCTCCAGAGCCGTGCCGGCATTGCCGGGCGCGACATAAACCTTCTGCACCTTGGCACCCTGCGCCAAACGCCACGCCATCGCGTGTTCACGACCACCGGAACCGATTACTAAAATTTTCATGTTTGTCTCTATTTTAAGAACGTTTCAATACCTGAATTTTTGGCGCAATTCCATGCTTCGTCGCCTTTTTTCCCAATGCTTGATCGAACGTAACAAACGTTTGTTCGTCCTCACTTAAAGCCAGATGCAGCGCATCGCCGAAATCCATACCTGATTCATACCAATTGATTGCATAAAATAATGCTTCAAACGATTTAGGCTTAAAGTTTGGCAATCCAAGCAACGCCCGCAAACTTTGCGTAACTTCGGCGCGAGTATAATCGCTAGATTCAAGCACCCAAACCAGTTCCAGTATGACTGTTGGCGGTGCAGTGTAAACATCAGGACGACTAAACAATTCACAAACCTGCATGAATTGGGCTACGTCATCCTTGAGCAGTAACCGCGCCAGAATATTGGTATCAAGCGCGATCATTCGCGTGTCGCCGCATCGCGAGCCTTTATGGATTGGGCTATTTTTGCGCGTATGATTGCCTCATCGGGAATTTTCTTTTCGCCCCTTGCCAACAACCCGGCCACTTCAGCTACCGTAGTAGCAGGAAACATCGGCAAAGGAGTCAAACGAATTTCGCTACCCACAAAGGAAACTGCAAACTCCGTACCCGCCGTTAAATGATGACTTTTACGAATTTCACTGGGAATAACGAATTGTCCCTTGGTAGAAAGTTTAACAGTTTGCATCAGCGCCTCCTTTTTGTAAGTCGTTACATCTTACCGAATTACTCAATCCACCGCTATACCACCAGAAAGTCCAAATCCGACTCCTCTTCAGCATCACCACGCGCATACGAACCGAATCACTCTGGACGGTTTGGCAGCTTCGCCCAACAAAACGGCTGCCTCTCGTATGGTCTGATCAGCGATCATCGTGTTTAGTGTCTGAAATGACGATAGCCGGTGTAAACCATGGCAATGCCGTGCTCATCCGCTGCCGCGATGACTTCTGCATCACGCATGGAACCACCGGGTTGAATCACAGCTTTAGCGCCAGCAGCGGCCAACACATCCAAGCCGTCACGGAACGGGAAGAAGGCGTCTGACGCAACCACGGAATCAACCAGACTCAGGCCTGCGTTCTGCGCCTTGATCGCAGCGATTTTGGTGGAATCCACACGGCTCATCTGCCCCGCACCGACGCCCAGCGTCTGACCGCCCTTGCAGAACACGATCGCATTGGATTTCACGTATTTCGCGACGCGCCAGGCAAATATCAGATCTTGCAACTGTTCGGCACTAGGCTGTGCCTTGGTGACCACTTTGAGTTGAGCCGCCTGCACGTTCAGGATATCCGGTGTTTGCACCAGCAATCCGCCGCCAACACGTTTGAAGTCGTACTGATTATGCGCATCGGACAGCGGCACGATCAACACGCGCACGTTTTGCTTCGCAGCGGTGATCGCCAGCGCCGCATCGGTGACTGAAGGTGCGATGATCAATTCAACGAACTGGTTGTCGGTGATCTGTTTCGCCGTTTGTTCATCCAGCTCGCGGTTAAAGGCGATGATGCCGCCAAACGCCGAAGTAGTATCCGTCGCATAAGCCAGTTTATAGGCATTGAGCGGGGTATCTGCAATCGCCACACCGCATGGATTGGCGTGTTTGACGATCACACAGGCGCACTGATCGAAGGTCTTCACCAGCTCCCAGGTCGCATCTGCGTCGCCGACATTGTTGTAGGACAGTTCTTTACCCTGAACCTGTGTGTAGTTGGCGATGCTGCCCGCAACAGGGCTCAGTTCACGATAGAACGCGGCATTCTGGTGTGGATTCTCACCGTAACGCATGTCTTGCACCTTGGCAAAATTAAAATTAATCTGCGCCGGAAACTCGCTTTTTGTGCCATCGCTGGCGATGGTGGTCAGGTAATTACTGATAGCGGAATCGTAAGCGGCGGTATGTGAAAACGCTTTTTTCATCAGATCAAAGCGCGTCGCATCCGACACGGCAGCGTCATTGGTTTGCATTTCAGCCAGCACGTCTACATAATCGGCAGGGTCGGTGACGATGGCAACGTGACCGTGATTCTTGGCCGCCGCGCGCACCATGGTCGGGCCGCCGATGTCGATATTTTCAATGGCCTCTTCCAGCGAACAATCCGGTTTTGCGATGGTGGCGGCGAATGGATACAGATTGACGACCACCAGATCAATGGTCGGAATACCGTGTGCTGCCAGGGTAGCGACATGTTCAGGCAAATCGCGACGCGCCAGAATACCGGCGTGAACCTTGGGTTGCAGTGTCTTGACACGACCATCGAGCATCTCAGGGAACCCGGTATAATCAGCCACTTCCGTAACAGGAATCCCGTTATCCGCGAACAGCTTAGCCGTTCCGCCGGTAGAGAGAATTTTTACGCCCAGGTCATTTAAACCGCGAGCAAATTCGAGAATGCCGGATTTGTCCGAAACGCTGATAAGTGCTTGTTTGATCATTGCCATAATTTTTATATTGTCGTGATTAGTTAGTGGTAAGTGATGAAGAGTGAGTCGAAATTCTGAGTCCTCGCTCCTCGTTTCTGATTTTATTCAATACCGTGTTGCAACATTTTTTTACGTAGTGTGTTTCTGTTAATACCCAGCATTTCAGAAGCCTTGGACTGATTTCCGCCCGCCTGCGCCATCACCATTTCGATGAGTGGCTTTTCAACGCAATGAATCACCATATCGTACAAGCCACAGCCAGGCGACTCCCCATCGAGATCATTGAAATATTGAGTCAAGGCCTGTCGCACATGACGCGCCATTTCGTTTTCGTTTATCGGACTCATGTCGCGACCCCCTCCAGATAATGCAGCTGCGAACCACGTTGAGCCTGTTCTATAAAGAACGTGTCAACGGCGGCGTGTTGTTCTTGTGGTGTGTCCAGTTGATTCATTTGGTGGCGAAAATGCGCCGACCCAACCAATCCTTTTGTATACCAGGAAATGTGCTTTCTTGCGATACGCAATCCCGTATGCTCACCATAAAAATCATATAACTCAATAACATGAGCAAGGAGAACACGGTGAATTTCAGTCACATCAGGCGGCGGCAAATGCAAACCTGTTTCCAGAAAATATTCGATTTCGCGAAACAACCAGGGCCGACCCTGTGCGGCACGACCTATCATTACCGCATCGGCACCCGAATACTGTAAAACATAACGCGCTTTTTCCGGTGTAGTGATATCACCATTAGCAATAATCGGTATATTAACAGACGCTTTCACAGCCGCAATTGTGTCGTACTCAGCGTCCCCCGTATAGGCACACGCGCGTGTTCTACCGTGGATTGCCAAAGCCTGAATACCTGCTGCTTCAGCAATCTTTGCAATACGCACCGCGTTACGATTATGCGTATCCCATCCTGTGCGTATCTTGAGTGTGACAGGCGCATTAACTGCGCTTACCACTGCTTCCAATAAACGCCCGACTAAGGGCTCATTTTGCAACAAGGCAGAACCCGCCATCACATTGCAGATTTTTTTGGCAGGACAACCCATATTGATATCGATGATTTGCGCGCCATGATCAACGTTGTATTTTGCCGCGTCAGCCAGCATTTTAGCGTCAGCGCCAACAATTTGCACTGAAATCGGGTCGACCTCACCTTCATGATTCGCGCGGCGCTTCGTCTTCTCAGATCCATACAATAGCGAGTTGGACGCGACCATTTCGCTGACTGCCATCCCCGCCCCCATGCGTTTACACAACATGCGAAAAGGTCGATCCGTTACCCCGGCCATAGGGGCAACGATGAGATTATTTTTGAGTTGATAGGAGCCGATGTGCATTGATAAATATCCAAGTGGGTTGCGGATTATAAAGCAAGCGGACAGGTGTGGAAAATATCGCTATGATTCGCACTATGAAAAACTCAAAAATTTATGACATCGCCCTCATAGGCGGAGGACTGGTAGGCGCGAGTTTAGCCGCGTCCTTAAAAGACAGCGGACTGTCCTTAGCCTTGATAGAAACCTCCCCCCAACCCCCGTCGCAGAACGAGGCAGGCAGTGCCGCCCCATCGCCAGACTCCAGCAAAACGGATGACTGGGATAGTCGCATTTACGCAATAAGCCCTGGCAGCCGTACTTATCTTGAACGCATGGGAGCTTGGGCGCGACTCGATCAAACCCGTATCGCGCCAGTTGAAGAAATGCGAATATTCGGCGATGACGGTGCAAAATTGCAATTCGAGGCTTATCAAATGGGCGTACCCGAGCTTGCCTGCATACTGGAAAATCGTAATTTGCAACAGGCACTATGGCAAAAACTGCGCGAGCAGGATAATTTAACGCTGTTCAATCCCGCCCGCTGTGCTGCATTATCACTTAATACCTCTGTTGCCGAGTTGACTTTGTCCGACGGAACCATCCTGAATGCAAAATTAATTGTGGGGGCAGATGGACGCGACTCCTGGGTGCGCAAGCAGGCGGGTATGAGTGCCGCCCCCATTGACTATCAACACCATGGCGTAATTGCAAATTTCAGCTGTGAACTCTCCCATCGCGGCATCGCTCACCAATGGTTTGAACCCGAAGGGATACTCGCTTTATTACCCCTGCCTGGGAATCGGGTTTCCATGGTCTGGTCGGTCAGTCCCGAGCGTTCAAAAGCACTGCTGGCTTTGTCAGCCGATGCGCTTTGTGAACAAGTTGCACTCGGCGCACGACAGATACTGGGAAAACTGACGATCATCACACCGGCAGCCGCCTTTCCGCTTCGTCTGTTGACCTTGCCTCACATTAGCGCGAAACGGGTTGCCTTGATAGGTGATGCCGCACACAATATGCACCCGCTAGCAGGACAAGGTGTAAATACTGGCTTTCGCGATGCACGCCAATTAACCGAATTATTACTCAATCGTGGAGGATGCACAGACTGTGGCGACGCACAACTGTTGCACCGCTATGACAGAAAACGTAAAGAAGATATTCTCAGTATGCAACTCACTACTTACGGCTTAAAGAGTTTGTTCTGCAATGATGATCCCTTGTTACGAACACTGCGCAATCTAGGCATGAATGCTACAAACCAGCTTAGCCCGCTTAAAAAACGACTCATGCAACACGCCCTAAACTAACAATTGAAAATAATGAAAAAACTGACCGCTCTACTGCTTTGCCTCGCTTTTACCGCAGCCCACGCAGGCGAAGCTGAAATTCGCCTGTCTTTGCAAAACAAGTTCCCCAACATCGGAAAACTCGATCATATCGTCAAAACACCTTACTCAGGACTTTACGAGGTCGTCATCGGCGATCAACTCCTCTACACCGACGAACTTGGAGTCTATCTGTTTGATGGAAGTATCATCGATGCCAAAAGCCGCACCGACCTGACCGAAAAACGTCGTCACAAACTATTTGCGATTGAATTTGACAAGCTACCACTGGATATTGCCGTTAAAAAAGTGAAGGGCAACGGCACCCGAAAAATGGCTTATTTCACCGATCCCAATTGTGGCTATTGCAGAAAACTCGAAAAAGAACTATCCAAAATCAACGATATAACGTTGTATATGTTCATAGGCCCGATCTTCTCAGCTGAATCCAAAGATCTGGTTCGTAATGTTCAATGCGCGAAAGATCCTGCTAAGGCCTGGGATGATCTGATGCAAAAAGGCATCTTACCCGCCAACGTTAATTGCGCGACGCACACCGACAAGGTGATGGCACTAGCCAAAAAATTGCGCGCAAACGGCACGCCCAATCTGATTTTTGCCGACGGCACGCAAATTCCCGGCTATTTACCCGCAGAAGAACTGGAAAAAAAGCTCTCAGAGGCGACTAAAAAATAGCCGACATGAAGTGCTAATATTGGCTCTATGCAAGTTTGGGTGAGTAAGCCGTTGTTTAACTGTCATATAAAAGCAAAATCCTCCCCTTCACCAGAAGGCGTGAAGAGGGGCTTACCACAATCCCAACCCATTGAATATATGCTGTTTATGCTGTTAAAAAGGAGTTGCCGCACAGTGTAAGATCCGTACTCAATTAACTGCGGGCTGCGCACCTTTGGGAAACAAGACCCACATCAGCCCGCGTTGCTTCATGCGACCCGCTTGAATACCCGCCTGATCACCAAAACCCCAGAAAAAATCAGCACGCACCGCGCCTTTAATCGCACCCCCGGTGTCCTGAGCCAACATCAACCGATTGAGCGGCTCAGAGGTGTTCGGATAAGTTGTAGACAAGAATACCGGCGCGCCCAACGGGATGGTGCGCGGATCAATCGCAATACTGTATGCATTGGTCAGCGGCACACCCAGCGCCCCTAAAGGTGCTGACAAACCTTCCGGCAACTCACGAAAAAAAACATAGCTGGGATTGTTCTCCAACAAGGGCGTGAGCTTAGCCGGATTGATCTGCGCCCAATGTTTGATACCTTGCATCGATGCTTGCTCAGCTTTGAGCTCACCCATTTCAATCAATTTCTTGCCGATCGAAACATAAGGATGTCCATTCTGATCCGCATACCCCACCATCACCTGACGCCCGTCGGCCAATTCAATACGTCCTGAACCTTGTATCTGTAAAAAAAACAGATCAACCGCATTCTCCACCCAGAACAAAACACGCCCAACGCCCTTGCCCGTATCTATCTGGGCGCGACTAAAATAAGGGATGACACGACGACCTTCGACTCTTCCGCGCAGACGCAAATCCTTGAGCTGCGGATAAATCTCGCTCAAATCGATGGTCAACAAATCATCAGGCGCAGCATACAGCGGATAGCTGAAACGCGCTGTTTTAACGCGACTGCCCATAAGCTTAGGTTCGTAATAACCCGTGATCAAGCCCTGACTGGTGCCATCCGGATTGAGCACTTGATAAGGCGTAAAGAATTCCTCAAAGAACACGCGCAAAGCATCGTTATCCTTCATTGCGATGCCATTTGCACGCACACAGATTGATTGCCAGTCAGGCTTTTTCTTTAGCGCCTGACAACTTTGTAAAAAAGCCTGCCAACTCGGCTGTAAATCCAGCGTCTGCCACTCGGGCAGCATTTCCCATTTACTCAGCGAAAAGGGTGCAACCGACATGACCGCAGGCGGAACAACCGGGGGCATGCTTATCGCCGGTTTGGGCACAACATTACAACCAGCCAGAAACGACAACATCATCGCCAGCGAGAGCCGAAGAAGGATGGAAAAATTAGTGCAGGACACGCGGCACACTCAAAACAAATTCGGGAATTTCCACCTCATAATCTGACCCGTCACTGCCATGCATATGGTAGCTGCCACGCATCGTGCCAACTGGAGTTGCCAGCACGGTACCACTGGTATATTCAAAACTTTGCCTGGGATGCAGCATAGGCTGCTCGCCCACCACACCCTCGCCTCTGACCTCCTGCACCTGCTTATATGCATCCGTAATCACCCAATGCCGGCTAACCAGTCTGGCAGAAACAGCACCCAGATTGGCAATAGTAATGGTGTACGAGAACACGAAGCGATCTGCGGCTTCGTCGGATTGCTCAGGCAGGTATTTCACCTGTGTTTTTATAATAATGCCGTGTGATTTTTCCATATGTCACATTTGAACTGATTTCATCGCACCTCGCAAGAGATAACGTTGTGCCTGACGATTTCCTGAAAAAGGCTCACAGCAACATTATTCGTAAGGACACCAGCAATTTTGCCTAATTTCAATGCAGGTTTATGCTAATCTTCACGAAAGAAAATTAACATGACAATAATTATGAATGGTTATTTAAAACGCATCCTGAATGCACGCGTCTATGATGTCGCGATCGAAACACCGCTGGAACTCGCACCGAACTTATCAGCACGCATCGGCAACACTGTTTTGCTAAAACGTGAAGATATGCAGCCGGTATTTTCTTTCAAGCTGCGCGGGGCCTACAACAAAATGGCGCAGCTAACACCTGAACAATTAAAAAAAGGCGTGATAGCAGCCTCGGCTGGCAATCATGCTCAAGGTGTCGCGCTCTCCGCGCACAAATTAGGCTGTAAAGCGGTGATCGTGATGCCAACCACGACCCCGCAGATAAAAATCCAGGCCGTTGCAAGCCGGGGCGCAAAAGTGGTTCTGTTCGGAGATTCGTATTCCGACGCCTACTCACACGCGCTGGAGCTTGAACAACAAAACGGCATGACCTTTGTCCATCCCTATGATGATCCGGATGTCATCGCAGGTCAGGGTACGATAGGCATGGAAATATTGCGCCAGCGTACCCAGCCTATACACGCCATTTTTTGTGCCATTGGCGGTGGCGGACTGATTTCCGGCGTGGCGGCCTACGTCAAGGCACTGCGTCCCGACATCAAGATCATCGGCGTACAACCTGTGGATTCAGATGCGATGGCACAGTCACTCAAAGCCGGTCGTCGCGTCACGCTGGATCATGTCGGGCTGTTTGCTGACGGCGTTGCAGTCAAGCAGGTCGGGGTTGAGACTTTCCGCCTGTGTCAGATACTGGTGGATGAAATCATTCTGGTGGATACCGACGCGACCTGCGCTGCGTTGAAAGACGTGTTTGAAGACACCCGTTCCATACTTGAACCAGCAGGAGCACTGGCGATTGCTGCCGCTAAGAAATATGCTGCTCGCGAAGGAATTAAAGGCGAGGCGCTGGTGGCCATCGCCTGCGGCGCAAACATGAACTTCGACCGTCTGCGTTTTGTCGCGGAACGTGCCGACATCGGCGAAAAACGCGAATCTATCTTAGCTGTGACCATACCCGAAACACCGGGCAGCTTCCGCAGATTCTGCACGCAACTGGGCAAGCGTAATATCACCGAATTTAACTACCGTTTCGCTAATCCGAAGGCGGCTCAGGTGTTTGTTGGCATACAGGTAAAAAATGCAGCTGAGACCAATGAACTGGTAGAAAAACTGCAAGCACACAAACTGCCGACGCTGGATTTATCCGACAACGAGATGGCAAAATTGCACCTACGCCATTTAGTCGGCGGCCATGCCCCCGATGCAAAAGACGAAATCCTGTTTCGCTTTGAGTTTCCCGAACGTCCCGGTGCGCTGATGCAATTTTTGAACAGCATGAATCACAACTGGAATATCAGCCTGTTTCACTACCGTAATCACGGCGCAGACTACGGACGTGTACTGGTCGGGATGCAGGTACCCGATCACGACAAGCAGGCGTTCACCGAATTCCTCGACACTCTGGGTTACCCGTACTATGACGAGACCGACAACCCCGCGTACCGCTTGTTTCTTGGCTAAGTCCACCTACCGTAAGGAGCTTGAAATGGGAGCACAGAAAACCGCTGAACTGGCTTTAAAACCTGATCCGGCAGACAACTTGAGTTGGTAGAGATGAATCTATTGGCTGAAAAAAAACAGATGCGGCAAAGCATTCTTGGAGCCCGCGAGCAACTTTTAGCGAGTACGCGTGATACTTATAATACCCTGATCACTGAACGTTTATTACAATTACCCGAATATAAACAAGCCGAAACAGTGTTGGGTTACATGAATTTCGGCAGCGAATATGCCAGCGAGTTGTGGGTTACACAAGTGCTGGCCAACGGCAAACAGCTAGCCTTACCGAAGGTCAATCGTCATACCAGCACACTTGATTTATATTGGGTGGATGACCTTGAAAGCCAATTGGCATCAGGATTATGGGGAATACGTGAACCTATCATTGAACGGTGTAAACGGCTAACCGACATAAATGAGGTAGAATTCGTCCTGTTACCTGGAATAGCATTTAGCCCTGAGGGCGCGCGACTAGGTTACGGTGGCGGTTTTTATGACAAATTACTGGCGAATCCGAATGTAAATAGCAAATACCCGGCACGGGTTGCCGCCGCATACGGATTGCAACTTGAGAGACACATTCCACAAGAAGCCACCGATGTTAAAGTCGAATGGATAGTGACCGAAACAGAAACGATAACCGTAACAGGGACGCTATAAATCCCGTCATTCCGGCTAACATCCGCATGACAAATTTTTATACGGCCCCATAAGAATAACTTTAGTGAGAGAGTGGAAGATGGCGAACTTACCTGATAATGATCCGCAAGAAACCCAAGAGTGGCTTGATGCACTGGAATCCGTACTGAAAAATGAGGGTGCGGAACGCGCCCATTTTCTGCTCGGTCAACTCATAGACAAGGCGCGCAGCTCGGGTGCTGGCGTGCCGTTCAGCGCCACAACGCCGTATTGCAACAGTATCGCGCTAGGTGATGAAGAACGTTCATCCGGCAATAAAGAACTGGAACATCGCATACGCGCTCTGATGCGCTGGAATGCGATGGCACTGGTATTAAATGCCAATCGTGATTCGTCTGAACTGGGCGGACACATCGCAAGTTTCGCCTCCGCCGCAACTTTATACGACGTCGCATTCAATCATTTCTTCCACGGCAAAACTGAAACACATGGCGGCGATCTGGTGTATTTCCAGGGGCATTCCTCACCGGGCGTTTACGCTCGCGCTTATCTTGAAGGTCGTATTTCAGAAGAACAGATGTATAAATTCCGCCAGGAAGCCGCAGGAGATGGACTCTCTTCATATCCTCATCCCTGGCTAATGCCAAATTTCTGGCAATTCCCTACCGTTTCAATGGGGCTGGGGCCGCTGATGGCGATTTATCAGGCGAGGTTCATGCGCTATTTGCAACATCGCGGCCTGGTACAAACTGACGGGCGCAAAGTTTGGGCTTACTTAGGTGACGGCGAAACGGATGAACCGGAATCCTTAGGTGCCGTCTCAATGGCAGGGCGCGAAAAACTGGACAATCTGATTTTTGTGGTCAACTGCAACTTACAGCGACTGGACGGCCCTGTGCGCGGCAACGGCAAAATCATTCAGGAATTAGAAGGTGTGTTCCGTGGCGCCGGCTGGAACGTCATCAAGGTTGTCTGGGGTGGACAGTGGGATCGCTTGTTCGCCAAGGACAAGAACGGCCTGCTGCAAAAGCGTATGCAAGAAGTCGTCGATGGCGAGTATCAGACTTATAAGTCAAAAGACGGGGCTTATGTGCGCGAACACTTCTTCGGCAAATATCCTGAACTGCGCGAAATGGTAGCCGACATGTCAGATGCTGAAATCTGGCGTTTAAATCGCGGCGGTCACGACCCGCACAAAGTTTATGCAGCATACGCGGCCGCAACACGACACACGGGACAACCTACCGTCATTTTGGCTAAAACCGTCAAGGGTTACGGCATGGGCGAAGCCGGTGAAGCACAAAACATTACCCATCAACAAAAAAAGATGGCAGGACAAGTACTGCTCAAGTTCCGCGACCGGTTTAATATTCCGCTGAACGATGCCGAAGTCGCCAGCCTGAATTTCTATCGCCCGCCTGCCGACAGTCTGGAGATGAAATATCTGCAAGAGCGCATGGGTCAGATGGGCTCGGTACCCGCGCGTAATCCGGCAACCGAAGCGTTGAAGATCCCCGATCTTATTGCTTTTGACTCCTTGCTAAAAAGCACCGACGGACGTGAAATCTCAACCACTATGGCCTTCGTACGTATGTTGGGCATCCTGGTCAAGGACAAGAATATCGGGCGTCAAATCGTACCTATCGTACCTGATGAGTCCCGCACCTTCGGTATGGAAGGAATGTTCCGCCAATTAGGCATATTTTCCCAAGTAGGCCAGTTGTACACCCCGCAAGACGCGGATCAACTGATGTTCTATAAGGAAGACAAGACGGGGCAAATTCTGCAGGAAGGCATTAACGAAGCGGGCGCGATGTCCTCATGGATCGCGGCTGCGACGGCTTACGCCAACCATGGTAAAGCCATGTTGCCGTTCTACATTTACTACTCAATGTTCGGCTTCCAGCGTATCGGCGATCTGGCATGGGCTGCGGGTGACATGCGTGCGCGCGGCTTTATGCTGGGTGGCACTGCGGGACGAACTACCCTCAACGGCGAAGGTTTGCAGCATCAGGATGGTCATAGCCATTTGATGTCGGCGATGATTCCGAATTGCATCTCCTACGATCCAACTTTCGCATACGAGTTGGCAGTCATCATTCATGACGGGATGCGACGCATGTATATCGAACAGGAAGACGTGTTCTATTACCTGACCTTGATGAATGAAAATTACGCCCATCCTGCAATGCCCGAAGGTGCTGAAGCGGGTATTCTCAAAGGGATGTACCTGCTCAAAGGACAGGATTCAGGTGTGGCGACTCAGGATACAGGCGATGGCAGCCAGGCAAAACCCGTTGTTCAACTGATGGGTAGCGGCACTATACTGCGCGAAGTCATTGAAGCGGCTCAGTTGCTGGAAAATGATTTTGGCGTTGCCTCCGACATTTGGAGCGTGACCAGTTTCTCTGAATTGCGTCGCGACGGTATCGATTGCGAACGCTGGAATATGCTGCATCCCGAAGCACAACCGCGCTTTAGCCATGTAGAACAATGTATGGCCGACAGAGATGGCCCCGTCATCGCCGCAACGGACTATATGCGCTCGTTTGCCGATCAGATTCGCGGCTTCCTGCCCAATCATTTCAAGGTATTGGGCACAGACGGTTTCGGTCGTTCCGATACGCGTAAAAACTTGCGCCAGTTCTTCGAGGTTGATCGTTTCTACATCACCGTTGCGGCACTCAAAGCATTGGCTGATGAAGGCACCGTGGAGGCATCCGAGGTTAGCCGTGCAATTGCGCTTTACAATATCAATCCAGACAAACCCAATCCAGTGACGGTTTAAGGTTAGGAGAGACACGTGGCAGAAATGAAACAGGTATTAGTGCCGGATATCGGCGACTACAAGGGCGTCAGCGTCATCGAACTGATGGTGAAAGTTGGCGATACAATCAACGAGGAAGATACGCTACTGACGCTCGAAACAGATAAGGCAGCGATGGATGTTCCCTCCCCGCTTTGCGGCGTCGTCAAAGAATTGCACGTCGAGATAGGCGACAAAGTATCGCGCGGCTCGCTCATTCTCGTCATGGAGTGCAGCGAACAAATCCCCACCAGCCCCCCTTTTACAAAGGTGGAAACAGAAGTCGCAGCGCCGGTTACGGCCCCGGCACCGGCGGCAACTGCCGCTCCAGCAGCGCAATCCGTCGTCTCTTCAGGCAAAGCGCACGCGAGTCCTGCCATCCGGCGCTTTGCACGCGAAATAGGAGCTGATATTGCACAAATCAAAGGTAGCGGTGACAAGGGCCGCGTGACCAAAGAAGACGTGCAAAACTTCGTTAAGGCAGCGCTTGCACAACCCCGCGCGGCAACGGGTGGTAACGGCTTGCAGGTACTCGATATGCCGGTATTCGATTTTGCCAAATATGGTGCAATCGAAACTCGCCCTCTGTCTCGCATCCAAAAAATTTCCGGTGCCAATCTGCATCGCAACTGGGTCACGATACCCCATGTGACGCAATTCGATGAAGCTGACATCACCGACATGGAGGCTTTTCGCAAACAAATGGGTGCGGAATATGCAAAGCAAAACATCAAGATCACCCCGCTGGCTTTCCTGCTAAAAGCCGCTGCTGCCGCACTGCAAAAATTTCCGAAATTCAATACATCGCTGGATGGTGAAAATCTGATTTACAAGCAATACATCCATATAGGCGTTGCTGTCGACACACCGGACGGATTAGTGGTTCCGGTTCTGCGTGACGTAGATAAAAAAGGCCTGGTACAACTGGCAACCGAGCTAGGTGAGATTTCGGCACGGGCACGTGAGAAAAAAATTACGGCAGCAGATATGCAAGGTGGCTGTTTTACGATTTCCAGTTTGGGCGGCATTGGTGGCACGGCATTTACACCTATCATCAATGCACCTGAAGTCGCAATATTAGGCGTATCACGCTCCAGCATGAAGCCGGTGTATCAGGACGGTGTATTTGTACCGCGCTTGATGTTGCCCCTGTCAGTCTCGTACGACCATCGCGTCATTGATGGTGCAGCCGCCGCACGCTTCACCGCTTATCTGGCACAGGTATTGTCCGACTTACGACGGTTGGCGCTGTAAAAGTGAGACCTATCGGCATCTTAGGCGGCACCTTTGACCCGATACACTATGGTCACTTGCGCCTGGCTGAGGAAATGCTTGAACTCGCGCAATTGCAACATATCCTGTTTATTCCGACGGGGAATCCGCCTCATCGGGATGCCCCTCAAGTCTCGGCAGCGCATCGCAGTGAGATGGTGAAACTCGCCATATCGGATCAACCGGCTTTCATTTTGGATGACAGGGAGGTCAAGCGCAGCAACAAATGCTACACCGTGAATACACTACGGGAACTGCGTGCCGAAATCGGTGTCTCACAGCCGCTTTGTCTGCTGATGGGTGGCGATGCCTTTTTGCAACTACACACTTGGCACGAGTGGGAACAGATACTTGAGCTTGCACACATTGTGGTCGGCTATCGCCCAGGCTATACACTGGAAGAACGCATACACAGCGCAACACCTGCACTTCGCGCACATTATCAACACCGTTTGTGCGCAGTAGACTACTTATCCAAACACGCCTTTGGGGGTATTGCTGAGTTAGCCATACCCAAACTGGAAATATCCGCCACCCTAATCCGTACCAGAGTGGCTGAAAAACGCACCATACGCTATTTACTGCCGGCAACTGTCGCCCATTACATTTATAAACATAATTTATACACACCATGCTAAACCCTGAAGAAAAAATCAAAGCCATCGTCTCCGCACTTGAAGATGTTAAAGCCACCGATATCACTGTCATCGACACAAGCAAACTTAGCTCGTTGTTTGATAGCATGGTCATCGCCTCTGCAACCTCCACGCGACAAACGAAAGCCTTAGCGGACAATGTAGTCGTCAAACTTAAAGAGCTAGGCGAAGAAGTCTACGGACGCGAAGGTGAAGACAGCGGAGAGTGGATCCTGGTAGATTTGGGTGAAGTGCTCGTGCACATCATGCAACCTGCCACTCGCACCTATTACAATCTGGAAGAATTGTGGAGTAAAGCACAAGCTGCACGCCCAAAGCTTGCCCAATTACCCGTGCAATAACTTCCCGGCACATTGTCTCAATGAAACTGATTATCGTAACCGTCGGGCACAAAATGCCCGACTGGATAACCACGGGTTTTAACGAGTATGCCAAACGCATGCCACGCGAGTCTAAAATTGAACTTTTAGAGATTAAACCCGAACCCCGAACGACAGGCAAAACCACCCTGCAAATCATGGAGGCAGAGGCACAACGCATTTTGCACGCCCTGCCCGCTCATTGCCGAAAAATTGCCCTGGACGAACACGGAGCGACACCGACGACAAAACAGCTTGCATCCCAAATGAAAGACTGGATGAATGAGGGGAATGATGTGGCGTTTATTATTGGCGGTGCGGATGGATTGCACGATAGTGTAAAGCAAACCGCCGGACAACTGATGGCTTTATCCGCCTTTACCCTACCCCATGCTTTTGTGCGTGTTTTATTAGCCGAGCAACTGTATCGTGCGCACAGCTTGATGCACAACCACCCCTATCACCGGGAATAGAAAAAACCTTCGACATCATGCGCCTCCCAATCATTTACCTTGCTTCCCAAAGTCCTCGTCGTCGCGAGTTACTTAAACAAATAGACGTTCCATATGCGCTGTTCAGCGATGATGCAAATTTGTACCTCGATGAAACACCCGTGCCTGACGAATTACCTGATGTTTATGTACGTCGTCTGTGCATAGAAAAAGCACAGGCAGGCATTGAAATTATGAAATCTCGTCAGTTATCAACGCTGCCGGTATTAGCCGCCGACACAACAGTGACACTGGACGGTAAAATTTTCGGCAAACCCCAAAATGCAGAACAAGCTGTCACCATGCTCAATGCGTTATCAGGCCGGACACATCAAGTCATCACCGGTGTCGCCGTAATCTTAGCTAACCAAATTGAGGTCATGCTCTCAACGACAACGGTACGCTTTAGTCCTCTTTGCGCCGATTCCATACAAAGTTACGTTTCATCCCATGAGTATGCTGACAAAGCCGGCGGTTATGCGATACAAGGCCGGGCAGCCGCCTTTATTGAACACATATCAGGCAGTTATTCAGGCGTCATGGGTTTACCGCTTTATGAAACGGCCCAGCTACTTCGGCGTTTTACTTAGCTCAAGTCTAAATTAAACATAAGTTGCTATCACAACAATTCGATTACTACCCCTTTAAAACACATGAGCGAAGAAATACTGATTAACGTAACACCACAAGAAACGCGCGTAGCAATCATGCAACTAGGGGTCGTGCAGGAGTTGCACATTGAACGTGGCAGTAATAAAGGCATTGCCGGTAATGTTTATTTAGGTCGAATCAAACGCGTTCTCCCCGGCATGCAATCGGCTTTTATCGACATAGGTCTGGAACGTTCGGCCTTCCTGCATGTGGCGGACATCTGGGAAAACAGCAACAATGGCGAGATCGCCCGCCCTATCGAACGCATCCTTTTCGAAGGACAAAATTTACTCGTACAAGTCATTAAAGAACCCATAGGCACCAAGGGAGCAAGACTAACGACACAATTGAGTTTTGCAGGACGATTACTGGTCTTTCTTCCTCAAGAGTCGCGCATCGGCGTATCTCAACGTATAGAAGGAAGTGAACAGCGGGATTCCTTGCGCACCAAGCTTCAGGCCTGCTTACCCACGGAGCATCAGGGCGGATATATTATTCGCACGGTGACAGAAGCTAAAAATGACGCCGATTTTGCCAACGACATTGCCTATCTCGACAAGCTCTGGAACAATTTGCAAGCCACCGCCAAAACCGCCTGCGCCCCTCAGTTGCTCTACCAGGAATTAGATATCAGCTTGCGCGTATTGCGTGATTTCGTCAGCCAGGACACCACCCGGATTTTGGTCGATTCACGCACCAGTTGCAAAAAAATGCTCGAATTTTCTGAGAGTTACAATGTCGATGCTGCGGTTTTATTAGAGCATTATCCCGGGGTACGCCCGTTATTCGACATGTATAACATCGAAGAGGAGATCGAGCGGGCTTTATCCAAACGCGTCGATTTGAAATCGGGGGGTTATCTGATCATTGATCAAACAGAAGCCATGACCACGGTCGATGTCAATACCGGCGGTTTTGTCGGCGTGCGCAATTTTGATGACACCATTTTCAAAACCAACCTGGAGGCCACACAAGTCATTGCAAGGCAGTTGCGTTTGCGAAATCTGGGCGGGATCATTATCTGTGACTTCATCGACATGGATAACCAGCAACACAAAGATACTGTACTGGAGGAATTTAAAAAAGCGCTGGCACGCGATCATACCCGAATTAGCGTAAATAACTTTTCGCCGCTAGGCCTGGTTGAAATGACCCGTAAACGCACCCGTGAAAGTCTCGCTCATGTGCTTTGCGAACCCTGCCCCACCTGCAAAGGACGCGGTGAAGTTAAGACCGCACAGACGATTTGTTACGATATTTTACGTGAAATTGTCCGGGAAGCGCGCCAGTTTGATGCCGCTGAATATCGCATCCTTGCCTCACAACAAGTCATCGATTTATTTTTGGAAGAAGAATCACAATCTTTAGCAGGACTATCCGATTTCATCGGAAAACCAATCTCCATGCTGGTAGAAAACCAATATAACCAAGAGCAGTACGATGTTATTCTGATGTAAGGTTGATGCAAGCCGCGCAGGTTTGTATAATGATTACGCTTGACCTTGTTTCTCGCTTCAAACTCAAAATTATAATTAAATAAACTCAGGGAAAAAATATGTTTAAAAAACGTTTTGCTGCCATCTTGGTAGCCGCTATATTCGCAACGCCACTGGCAGCGCTGGCACACGATCATGTGAATGGCGATGCGGCAACGGCTCAATCTATCATCAAGGAAATCAAAGCTGACCAGGCTGCCTATGTAACGGCACACAGCAGCGACTTCTTTAAAGAATTGGCTAAGGGTCAGCACCCACGTGCAACGGTCGTAACATGTTCCGACTCACGCGTACACACCAACATGCTGGACAGAACGCCTGAAGGCGACCTGTTCATGATCCGCAACATTGGTAATCAGTTGGCCACAGCCAAGGGTTCCGTACAATACGGCGTTAACCATTTGGCGTCATCCTTGCTGATTTTCATCGGCCATTCAAAATGCGGCGCGATTGCAGCAGCGGCCGCGAGCGATGCAGATAAAGCGAAATTAGAAGCACCGATCCAGAAGGAATTGGAAACAATCGGTAAAGTTACGCCGGATATCGAAGGGGTGAAAGCCAACGTAAATAATCAGGTCGCAGCAGCACAAAAGGAATGGGCTGAACAAATCAAGGAAGGTCATTTGGTCGTAGTAGGCGCAGTTTACGATTTCGCCGACGACATGAAACAGGGTGCAGGCCAACTGAACATCATCAACATCAACGGTGAAACAGATCCCGTCAAAATGAGTAAACTGCCAGCACCTGCTGCCGCAGCAGATCACGAGCACGCACACGCGCATCACTAAACAGTTGCACCGTATGTAAAAAAGGCGACCTCGGGTCGCCTTTTTTATTTCAACAAACTATCAGGATCAACACAACTGCCAATAATCGCCACAACTTTGTGACGCGATTGCGCCCCCTGCTTGAGCTCGACCTGACGCGTCGGCACATCAAACAATCCGGCAATATATTTTAGCAGCGCTTCGTTGGCACGCCCTTCTATAGGAGGAGCGGCCAGTTTAAGTTTGAGTGCCTCACCATGTAAACCGCAAATTTCACTACGTTTCGCACCCGGTTGCACATGCAAAGTTAAGGTAATAACCTCCCCTGTGCAACGATGCCATTGCGTCATTAAAACAACCTCTCCGCAATATGTTCGAGCATAGCAACCGGCACGATCATAATCAACTGACAGACGATGAGCAGCACCATAGAAGACAAATCGATATTACCCAGCATAGGTACAATACGGCGAAATGGCTGTAAAAAACGATAAGTCAGGGCTGATAAAACAGATGAAACCGGTGTATGGGGATTAATCCACGACAAAATTGCCTGAGCAAATACCGCCCCCATCAATAAATATAGACTGATTTTGAACAGTTTGACCGCCGCTAGCAAAAGCAATCCTGGCAATGGAAAAAAGTGCCCTATATAACCCTGTACCCACATCACGCAACCCAGGTAGATCATCTCGATAAAAAGGGCAAGGAGCAAGCTCGAACTATCTAAACCCCACACGGAAGGAATATAACGACGCGCGCGCAACACCAGAAAGTCCGTAAAAACCATGACAAACTCGCCGATTGAATTACGCATGGGAACACGCAGCCACTGCAAATGAAAACGCAGCAACAATATCGCAGCAAAAGATTGCAGCACCACATCCAGTAAGAAAAGCACGGCCTCCTGGATCATGCGGCTAGTCCCAACTCAACACCCATTTCACGCGAACGAGCCAGTGCTGCAAGTGTTGCTTGTCCGATATGTTCAGCCACCTTATTGTCAGCCATGCTTAGCAAGGCGCGTTCGGTCGTGCCATTTTTAGAGGTCACACGGGCACGCAAAACGGCAACATCTTCGGCACTCTTATCTGCCAACTTACTACCGCCCAAAAAAGTTGCCACACTCAGGCGTCGTGCATCCTCATGATTAAAACCTAAACTAACCGCCGCCTGCTGCAATGCTTCAATCAAATAAAACACATACGCCGGCCCACTTCCTGAAATGGCCGTCACCGCATCCAGCATTGCTTCATCCTGCAACCAAAGTATTTGTCCTACCGCTGCCAAAATCGTCTGAGCCGCTTCGCGCTGATCAGCGCTCACCGCAGGCATCGCATAAAGACCGGTCATCCCACTTTGAACCAGCGCGGGCGTATTCGGCATTGCCCGCACTATTGTCTGGCTATCCGCCCAGCGCGCTAAATCCACCGCACGAATACCTGCCGCAATAGAAATCAGTAATTGGCCGGTAAGTTGCGGGGCTAACTGCAGCGCCACTTCGCGTAACTGCTGCGGCTTAACGGCTAATACGATGACGTCGCTGCCCGCCATTCCTACATCCAAATTTTCGACGGCATGCACTGAAAAATCATTTTGCAGGCGCAGCCGATTTTCCGCATTGATTTCCACCACACTGATATTCGACGCTAAAAATCCCTGCCCTAACAAACCCCCAATCAATGCTGTTGCCATATTTCCGCCGCCAACAAAACAAATATTCATCATCTATCCTTTATTGTAAATTCGATTGCCAAAAATGGCAGAGCCGACACGCACCATGGTTGCACCCTCAGCGATGGCAGCGCGAAAATCATGCGACATCCCCATAGACAATGTATCTAATTTCAAACCCTCACGGTTGAGCTGATCATACAACTGACGTACTCTTTGAAAAGCCGCTCGCTGAACCGGCATCTCATCGCTGGGCGCGGGAACAGCCATCAGTCCACGTAAGGTTATATTAGGCAACTTAACGATGGCATGCGCTAATTCACTTACTTCACATGGGGAAACGCCACTTTTTGTCGCTTCCCCGCTGATATTAACCTGTACGCATAATTGCAACCCGGGAAAACAAGCTGGGCGCTGCGCTGAAAGACGCTCGGCAATTTTCAGCCTATCGACGCTGTGAACCCAGTCGAAATGTTCTGCGATCAGGCGGGTTTTATTACTTTGTACAGGCCCAATAAAATGCCATTCAATAGGCAAATCAGCGGTATCGGAAATTTTATTCAATGCTTCCTGCAGATAACTCTCAGCGAAGCTGATTTGTCCGGCTTGATAAGCTTCCCGCAATTGACTGGCCGGAAAAGTTTTGCTGACCGCCAGCAAGTGAACCGCATCATCGGGGCGACCCGCTAAAGCAGCGGAAGAAGTAATCTCGGCTCGTACCGCTTGCAAGTTAGACGCGATTGTACTCATAATCCCCTATACGTTTTTGTAAGACTCTGCTGCTAACAGCCCTCTATTCCAGGAGCATTATAATGGATATCACAGAATTGCTTGCCTTTGGCGTCAAGAACAAGGCGTCTGATCTACATCTATCTGCCGGATTGCCGCCAATAATTCGCGTACATGGTGATATGCGCCGCGTGAATTTACCCGCAATGGAACACAAAGAAGTGCACGCCATGATATATGACATCATGAATGACGCACAGCGCAAATACTACGAAGAAAACAAAGAAGTCGATTTCTCCTTTGAGATACCCAATCTGGCACGTTTTCGCGTTAACGCTTTCATCCAACAACGTGGCGCGGCAGCCGTACTCCGTACTATTCCCTCCAAAGTATTAAGCCTGGAGGATTTAAATGCACCGAAAATTTTTACCGATATAGCCAGTTACCCGCGCGGTCTTGTGCTAGTCACCGGACCTACGGGTTCTGGTAAGTCCACGACACTGGCGGCGATGGTTAATTACATCAACGAAAAAGAACAAGGGCACATTTTGACGGTGGAAGACCCGATCGAGTTTGTTCACGAGTCAAAAAAGTGCTTAATTAACCAGCGTGAAGTGGGACGAGACACCCTATCCTTCAATAACGCCTTAAGATCTGCACTACGTGAGGATCCGGACGTCATCCTCGTCGGCGAAATGCGTGACCTGGAAACCATCCGTTTGGCGATGACAGCGGCAGAAACAGGTCACCTGGTCTTCGGCACGCTGCACACCAGCTCCGCTGCCAAAACAATAGACCGAATTATCGATGTATTTCCGGCCGATGAAAAAGAAATGGTCAGGGCAATGTTGTCGGAGTCACTACGAGCAGTCATTTCACAAACTCTCCTCAAGACGCGCGATGGCACTGGACGTATTGCAGCGCATGAAATAATGATTTGTACACCTGCGATACGTAATTTAATCCGCGAAGCCAAAGTACCGCAAATGTATTCTGCTATTCAAACAGGTCAAGCATCAGGTATGCAAACACTGGATCAATGCCTGACCAATTTGGTCAGAGGCAATCTGATCGACACGTCAGAAGCCAGAAGTAAGGCAATGAATAAGGACACCTTCTCAGGATAAGTCATTTACAATTCCCGTTTTAATATTCATAAAGACTTTCCCAATTTGGAGTATGAGCATGGAAAAAGATCAAGCCATTGCGCTGGTACATGGCTTATTGCGCGATATGATCACGCAGAACGCCTCCGACTTATTTATAACAACAGGTTTTCCACCTGCCTTCAAGATCAATGGAAAAATAACGCCCGCTTCCACTCAACCGTTGTCTCACCAACAAACCCGGGCACTGGTCAGCAGCATTATGAATGGGCGTCAGACCGACGAGTTTGAATCATCGCACGAATGCAATTTCGCAATCAGTCCGCCAGGTATTGGCCGCTTCCGCGTCAACGTGTTCATGCAACAACAACATGTCGGTATGGTCATGCGGACGATCACCACCAAGATACCCAATCTCGATGAAATGAAAATGCCCGACATCCTCAAAGATATCGTGATGTCCAAAAGAGGTCTGGTCATTCTGGTGGGCGCGACCGGTTCAGGTAAATCAACTACGCTGGCGGGCATGCTAGGGCATCGCAATCAAAACAGTTTTGGTCACATCATTACCATTGAAGATCCCGTTGAATATGTGCACGACCATGGCAACTGTATCATCACCCATCGCGAAATCGGCGTAGATACCGAATCATGGCACGCTGCACTCAAAAACACACTGCGTCAAGCGCCCGATGTCATTTTAATCGGTGAAATTCGTGATCGTGAAACCATGGAATATGCGGTCGCCTTTGCAGAAACCGGTCATTTATGTATGGCAACACTACATGCCAACAGCGCCAATCAAGCGTTGGATCGCATCATCAATTTCTTCCCTGCAGAACGACGAGAACAATTACTAATGGATTTGTCACTCAATGTGAAAGCAATTATCTCACAGCGGCTAATTCCGAAAAAAGATGGTACTAGCCGGGCGGCCGCAATGGAAATATTGATCAACAGCCCGCTGATTTCTGACTTAATCTTTAAGGGTGAGGTTCATGCCATCAAAGGGGTGATGGCAAAATCTCGTGAACTGGGCATGCAGACCTTTGATCAGGCGCTATTCAACCTTTACGAAAATCAAGCTATTAGCTATGAAGAAGCGTTAAAGAATGCAGACTCAGTGAATGATCTTCGTTTAAAAATAAAACTGGAGAGCAAACACACTCTGGACCGCGATGTCATGAGTGGCACACATCATCTTAAAATGACTTAAGAACAAGCATCAGGCTGAGGGACTAAATATTTCACTATTTTAAATCCCCACAGCCGCTATTTTTTGGGACGATTACTGCCTGAGACCATCTTATACTCCAGCAAACGACATTCTATCGCACCGTTAAACAGCGGCGTGCGCTTGGAAGGGGATAAGCGCATCAGTTTCAAAATTGCTTTATCTGCTGTAAACAAATAGGCCGTCCAGCCGCCGAACTTGCGCTTCAACGCATCGCCCAGCTTTGGGTACAGCTCTGCCAACTCTTCCAACTCGCCCATGCGTTCACCGTAAGGCAAATTTGCCACCATAATGCCATGCTCGGCAGGTGCGGAAATTTCCAGGATATTGGCTTGATTGAGCTCAACGCACGCCACAAGACCCGCATCGCTTAAATTGCGCCAGGCGGTTTTCATCGCATCGCCATACATATCACTGCCATAAATTTCCAGTGGTCTTGGCGGTAACTGCGCCAAAATCGCCGCCTCTTTCATCGCCTGCCATTTGGCCGCGTCGAAATTCAACAGTTTTTCAAAGGCGAAGCGACGGGCAATGCCGGGCTGAATATTTAGTGACATTTGCACCGCTTCAATCAAGAAAGTGCCACTACCACACATCGGATCCAGCAGCGGCGTTCCGGGTTTCCATCCAGATAGACGCAGAATTCCGGCCGCAAGATTTTCACGAATTGGCGCAATATTAGTGTGCTGACGCACGCCCCGCTTAAACAAAGGATCACCGGATGTATCGAGATACAGCATCAATTTTTCATCTTCGATGAACACATGGATGCGGACATCAGGCGTCAAGGTATCGACGCTTGGACGTTCATCGCAATGGGCGCGAAAACGGTCACACACGGCATCCTTGACCAGCAAAGTGATGAACTCCAGACTTTGCAGAGCACAGCGAATTGCCGTGGTATTGACACGTATAGTGTGACTGACATTGAACCAGCGCTGCCATTGCAGATCGAACACCGCCTTGTAAATATCCTGTTCGGTACGGTAGTAAGTTTCCTTGACGCGCCACAGCACGCGGCTGGCGACACGGCTTTCCAGATTGACGCGATAACATAGCGGCCAGTCACCTGAAAAATGTACGCCGCCTTCGGTAGCTCGCACATTTTGTGCGTTCATTTCTACCAGATCGGTAAACAATACGGTTTCAAGGCCACGCGGGCAGGGAGCAAAAAAATCAGTCATAAGTTTAAAAAGGCTTTACGGTAACGAGAATAACAACAACGGTAAGAATAATGACGGGTATTTCATTGAAAAAACGGTAAAAAACATGATCCCGGGCATTTTTATCAGCAGCAAATCGCTTGACCAGCATCCCGCAGTAATGGTGATAAGCATAAAGCAGCACAATCAAAATAAATTTGGCATGCATCCAGGCCCCGCCCACCCCGGCTCCCAACCACATCCACAACCCTGAAGCAATCGCGAGCCAGGCAATCGGCGTAACAAAGCGATACAGCTTGCCTTCCATCAGCTTTAAACGCGAAATCACGGCTGGCTCGGTAGCCATGGCATGATTAACAAAAATACGCGGCAGATAGAACAATCCTGCGAACCAGGATACCACCATAATGATATGAAAAGCCTTGATCCAGAGATACATAACGATAAGCGTTCCGTAAAATTTACAATGCGCCGATTATACGGCTAGCGCTCTGCATTAACACAGAAAATCGTACCAACCAAATAAAACCCGCCCAGAAATTCACTCCTCAATATGAAATGTGATATAATTTTGCGCCATTTTAAAACCCTACTATTGTCAATGAGAATAATTTGAATACCAAATTACTTACCAAATGCTTAATATTATTATCCATTGTATTCTCATTCAATGTAATCGCTGCCAATTCAGCCATACAATCTCAAGGTAGTCGCCCCGTCAACCCCGCACCTTCTTTAATTCAGCCCCTAAGCTCGCCTGCAGCATTTAAAGAAGGGATAGTCTATGGCTCATGGTGGCATGGAGAGTATGCCAGCACGGGATCTGACAAAACACTCGCCGAATCTATTATTCCAACCGGCGCCAACTGGATTTCAGTTGTGGTCACCTGTTTTCAGCAAGAAACCGGCTCAACAGAAATACAATGCGACCCCAAAGGAAAAACACCGACTGATTATGATTTAACCCATGTGATTGCTGAAGCGCACCGTTTGGGATTGCGCGTCATGCTCAAACCTCACATCGATCTTGCAAATAACAATGGAATCTGGCGAGGCGGAATAAATCTGGGCAACACTGAGTCCGCCTGGAAAAACTGGTTTCAGAGCTATACCACGTTCATCACACATTATGCCTCCCTGGCACAACAAACACATGCCGATTACCTGGTTATAGGAACAGAACTAGCGGGCACAACCCGCCGCGCTGAAGATTGGCGCTCGGTAGTGAAAGCCATCCGGAAAAACTATTCAGGCTCTCTAACCTACGCTGCTCACCACATCGATGAAGTTGACAACATAACCTGGTGGGACGCCCTGGATACCATAGGTATCGACGCCTATTACGCCCTTGCGGATAACGAGCAGCCTAGCGTTTCCCAAATCAAGCAGTCCTGGGATCCCATAATCACGCACCTTGAATCCCTCTCAAAAAAATGGAATAAATCCATCATCCTGACCGAGGTTGGCTATGAAAGCCTTGAGGATGCGCATCGCTCCCCCTGGAAAGCCCGAGGAAAAAAAATCAACCTCGAAATTCAGGCAAATTGCTATCAGGCACTTTTTGAATCTTTCACCGGAAAAAAATGGTGGGACGGCGTTTTTTGGTGGGTGTGGACGGTTAATTCATCGCGAGGCGGTCCGTTTAACGGCGATTTTACCGCCGAGGACAAACCCGCAAACGACATATTAAGACAATATTACGATGGGCAGCCACGCGTCGCATCCGCCCCACCGCCCGTTTTACTGTCTGAACAAAATACCGAATTACTCATCTTTGATGATGATTTTAACACCGAGTGGCAAAACTGGTCTTGGGATACGGCAGCACAAACCATTGAAACCCTTACCCCTACTGCCGACGATAATAACATTGCACTCAGCGTTTCTATGAATCCCTGGGGTGGACTTTCATTGCATAATCCAGGCATCAACACCGCCTCTTATGGATGGCTTGAGTTTTATATCAATGTCGGCGACGATGTAGATATTCAATTGGTTGTTAGCTTCAACGACATCACTCGAAAAGAACTGCCCAAGCGCGTTGAAATTAACAATCGCCAATATCTCAATGAAGCGCAATTCTCAGCAGATCAATGGCATCGGATCCGGATACCGCTCACCGACATGGCGGCAAATAATACAACCGTAACTAACTTGAATATTAAAAACAATACCGGGCAATTTGGCAAAAGATTCCTGATCGATAATATTCGTTTGATAGGTGCGTCCTTGCCTCTTTATCAAGTTACAAGCAACTAACGAACACTACTGCGCCAAACGTTTTCGAAACAACACCAGCGAGACGTAATAGCCAAGCAATGCATAAGCTGCCAGCACAGCCATATCGGCCAGAATATTCACCGGCACTACGCCCGCCAACAGGGGACGCGCCAGATTGACGGCATGGGTCAGCGGCAAAATAGACGATACGGCTTGCAGCATTGATGGCAGTTGATCGACTGGGAAAAATACGCCGCAGAGCAAGGTCATCGGTGTAATAACCAGCGTAAAGTAGTACATAAAGAATTCATAGCCGGGTGCTAAAGCGGTCACAATCAACCCCATGGCCGCGAAGCATAGTCCGACCAGAAGCGCGAGCGGAATAATCCACAACGACATGAGTGAGTGGGACAAGCCCAACATCCAGATCACCAGCAAAACAGCCACACCGGACAGCAGACTTTTACTCGCCGCCCAGAAAATTTCCGACAAGACAATATCATCCAGCGTAATCGGCGTATTGAGGATAGCCTCCCAGGTGCGCTGCTCATGCATCCGTGCAAAACCTGAATATAGCGCCTCAAAACTGGCGCTGTTCATGGTGCTGTAACACACCGTTCCGGCCGACAGAAAAGCGATATACGACATGCCGCTAATTTCCGGCAACATCCCGCCCAGGCCGTAACCTAAACCCAGCATATAAATCACCGGGTCGGCCAGATGCCCCAGAATGGAAGGGCCGGCCATTTTTTTCCAGACCATATAATTGCGCCGCCAGATGGGGAAGAAGCGCAGGCTAAATTGCGGTAGTGCGAAGATATTCACTTTCATTCCCGCATCTCCCGCCCCGTTAGTTTTAAAAACACGTCTTCGAGATTGGCCGGTCGATGGACGTAACGCAATTCCGGATGTTGTTGCAATTCGAGCAGGAGCGCGTGAGCATCTTTAACATAGCAGAATACCGATTCGCCGCTGACTTCAAAGCGTTCGGTGTGATGAGCCGCATGGCTTGTCGCCCAGACTGCCGCCTGTTCGCCGAATACTTCGACTACTTCCGGCTCGATATTTTCGGCGATCAGTTCACGCGGCGAACCCTGACTGATGATACGTCCGTTGTCCATCACCGCCAGACGGTGACAGAGTCGCTCGGCTTCATCCATGAAATGCGTGGTCAGCACCAACGTTTTGCCGCGCGCCGTCAGTTCGCGCAGCCGCTGCCAGATCAGATGGCGCGCCTGCGGGTCAAGGCCTGTGGTCGGTTCATCGAGAAAAATCACATCCGGATCGTTGACCAGTGCACGTGCGAGCGTCAGACGCCGTTTCATGCCGCCCGATAGCGTCGGGACTTTCGCATCGGCCTTATGCGTCAAATTGGCGAACTCCAGCAGCTCGGGCAGACGCGTCTTAATTTTCGCATCCGTCATGCCGAAATACCTACCGTACACCATCAAGTTTTCTGTCACGGTAAAGTCGGGGTCGAGATTGTCCATTTGCGGCACGACACCCACGCGCAGCCTTGCTTCACGGGCGTCCCCCGGTATCGTGTGATTGAGCAATTCGATATGGCCGTCATCCGGTACAATCAAACCCAGCAGCAAGCGCAAGGTGGTCGTCTTGCCCGCACCGTTCGGTCCCAGCAGGCCAAAACATTCGCCGCGCACGATATTGAGACTGATGCCATCGACGACGCGCTGACCTGCGTATTGCTTCAGCAGATTTTTGGCCACAATGACGGGGTTCATAGACGACACCCGTTAAATTCGCGCACGACAGTTTGTTTGAGCTGTTGCAATCTGCCGTGAAAAAAATGTCCTGCCTCGGGAAATACCACCAGCGGCAAATGCTGAGGGCGAGCCCAGTCCAGCGCATCGCTTAGCGGAATCACCTCATCCTGTTCGCCGTGGATCACCAGCGAATTGTGTGCGACGGGCGGCATCGCGAAACGCACAACGGCAGGCGCAATCAATACCAGTTTGTGCGGTTGAGGCTGAAGATGCTGGGCTGCGCGCGCGGCGACATAACCGCCGAATGAAAAACCCGACAGTATCAGCGGCAGATGACCGAAGGCATCACGCGCGTGCTGCACGACCGCCAACAGGTCTTCCACCTCTCCGTTGCCGCTATCGAACTCGCCCGCGCTCTCGCCCACGCCGCGAAAATTAAAACGCAAGGTGGCAAAACCCAGCTCTGCGAAAGTCTTGCACAGCGTCGTGACGATTTTGTTTTCCATTGTGCCGCCCATGGTGGGCAGAGGATGCGCCACCACCGCAATGGCGACCGGTTCAGAATCCGGCAGGTGCAGCATGCCTTCGAGCTGACCTGCCGGACCTGCGAGGGTGATTTTGCTTTGCGTCACGATCAAACTTTCAGACGCTCGACGATGCGGCCGTTTTTGAGATGCTCCTCGATGATTTCATCCAGATCCGATTCATCGATAAAGGTGTACCAGATGCCTTCAGGGTAAATCACCAGAACCGGCCCCTCGTCGCAACGGTCAAGACAGCCGGCAGAGTTGATGCGGATACTGTTGCCACGAGCGGAAATCCCCAGCTCCTTGACCTTGTTCTTTACATAGTCCCGTGCCTTTTGTGCCGCAAAATTACCACAGCAATCGCTGCCGTCCTCACGTTGATTGGTGCAAAAAAAGACATGCTTATCGAAATAACTCATAAAATAATTTCCAACCTAATATCCATTGACTATAAATCACGTACCTGAAAAAAATATAACAACAGCAATACCGGAAAAATCATGGAAATTGTCTGTGCCAACCCGTTGTAATTAAGTAAATGACCATAGTGCCAGTGATACACTGACATCGCTGCTGCCGGCGTATTCCCATCCACCACAAAGTTTATAATCACGAAATAGCTCAACGCCATCACCGCACCCAGGCCAATCGAAACAATACGCGGCAGCAACACCACACCCATGATCAATATCATACCGATCAATATGCCTAGCATCGCCTCGCCATTGATCCATAACAACAACGCCCATGATTTAAGGAGTATGGCTGCAGCAATAAATTTCACCAGCGCAACCAGACTTAACACCACGAGCAGCGCATAAACAACACGGTGGCGCACGCGCAACAAAGTTGTCATAAGTATACCCAGCATTAACAAATTGAGCGCCACCGCCGCACTTTCCCACACAGCGAATGGCTCCGGGATACGTGAAACGAAGGGTTGATGCGCCAACTCGGTAATAAACACATTGCCCAGCATGGGTAGCGATGGATTCACCTGACCCAAGCCCCATAGTGCAAACAAGGCCAAACCAAAATCGATGGCTTTCCCTTGGCGAAATAAGCTACTGCGCCAACGCATCATGCGCAAACGAAACCAAGCCAAGGAAGTCATACTAACAGCCAGCAAACCACCCGCAAGCGTGCCGACACCGTTAGTTAACACATCCAGATTGGAGCTAGTACGCGTAGGCAAAAACATTTGCAAATATTCCATGCACGATGACAAAGCAAGCCCGCAAGCGACGGCCAGTGCCACGCTGATGATCATATCAAAACGAGCTCTCCACATAAGGCCTATCAAAAGACCGAAAGGGATATATGCCAATACGTTAACCACTGCATCGAACGGAGTAAAAGTTGCCAACAAGGGCAGATGAAGCACATCGATGAAATCCAGCCCCTGCTCTCGCCAGCCGGAAAACGGCGACAGGCTGACATAGGCGATAAACAACGCATAGCCTATGGCCAGCATAGTGCGCAGTCGTGCGCGCGTTTCAGAAATAAAAAGTTCACTCATAAGCGCCTTGCATTCACTGTTGCGATTTTAACCCATTCACTGACAGATATCGCTCATCCTGATATTCAATGGAAAACTTTCAGATCAAACCGCGCGGTCCATCTGGTTTCTGAAATACCGATCATCCCCTGGGATGATGTTTTGCGTGCAATTGTTTAAGCCTTTCACGCGCGACATGCGTGTAAATTTGCGTCGTTGAAATATCAGCATGGCCGAGCAACATTTGCACAACACGTAAGTCTGCACCATGATTTAGCAAGTGGGTCGCGAAAGCGTGACGCAGCGTGTGGGGCGACAAAGGCTTGTTAATTCCGCCCAGCTTTGCGTGCTTTTTAATCAGATACCAGAACATCTGACGGGTCATACCAACGCCACGGGCGGTGACGAACAGATCATCACTAACTCGATTCATCAGCAACACCGCCCGCTCTTCTTCCAAATAGCGTCGCAACCAATCCAGAGCAACTTCACCTAATGGCACTAATCTTTCCTTGCCCCCCTTGCCCATTACTCGCACGACACCCATATCCATACTCAGTTGATTGATATGTAAACCGACTAATTCCGAGACACGCAAACCGGTAGCATACAGCACTTCAAACATGGCTCTATCTCGCAAACCTAACGGAATTTGTGTATCGGGTGCAGACAAAAGCTGCTCGACATCTAACTCAGTCAGGATCTTGGGCAAACTGCGCGGCAACTTAGGCGTGGCAATTTGTAACGTCGGATCAACGGAAATTTTTTCCTGACGGAGCAAATAGCGAAACAAGCGCTTAAGACTCGAAAGCGTGCGCCCGGTAGAACTGGCACGCGCTTTTTGCACCAGAAACAATTCGGCCAGATAACCTTGGATATCAGCATGCGTTGTTTGCAAAAGTGTTTGTCCACGCACTTTTTCCAGCCATACTGAATATTTATCTAAATCGTACCGGTAACTGATCAGCGTGTTACGCGACAACCCGTCCTCAAGCCAGAGCGCATCGAAGAATTCATCCAAAAGTTCAGTATTGGTCATGACAAAAGTACACCCAACTGTTCAACATATGCTTAACGCCAGATTGATCGCGACAAACTATGCTTTTTAATCCAGGGTACAGCCCTATCCTAGCGACAGGATACGGATAATTTCCCTTGAAATGTTCCGGTTTAAGATACGCTGTGCAAAAAAAAAGGGAGCCTAAGCTCCCTTTTCTTCATAAGAAAAATTAAACCGCTGCGGCTACTTTTACCTTACGAGCTGGCAATTTTTCTTTAATACGTGCTGACTTACCTGAACGATCGCGCAAATAGTACAGCTTAGCGCGACGCACAGAACCGCGACGCTTAACTTCAATTCCTGCGATGACAGGAGAGTAGGTTTGGAACGTACGTTCAACACCTTCACCTGCTGAAATCTTACGCACGATAAAACTGGAATTTAATCCACGATTGCGCTTGGCAATCACTACGCCTTCGAAAGCCTGAACGCGCTTGCGTTCACCTTCGACCACATTCACACTGACAACAACGGTGTCGCCGGGTGCAAATACAGGAATAACTTTACCCAAACGGGCGATTTCTTCTTGTTCCAAAATTCCGATTAAATTCACTTTAACTGCTCCTTATTATGCGGATCTTGTTCCTTCTGAAACGATGCCAGAAGACCAGATTCCTCTTTTGTCAGATCACAACGAGCCAATAAATCCGGCCTGCGCAACCACGTCCTGCCCAACGACTGCTGAAGCCGCCAGCGCTTAATATCTGCATGATTGCCAGACAACAACACAGGGGGCACGACTTCACCATTAAACTGTTCGGGGCGAGTGTAGTGAGGGCAATCTAGCAAACCCTGCACAAACGAATCCTGCTCCGCTGACTCGGCGTCACCTAATACACCAGGCAACTGTCGCACCAGAGAATCTATTAAAACCATCGCGGCCAGCTCACCGCCAGACAACACATAATCACCAATGGAAATTTCTTCATCCACTAACTGATGGATTAAACGCTCGTCTACACCTTCATAGCGCCCGGTCAGAAAAATCAAGCCCTCATCCTGCAGCCCAACCAACTCCTTAACCACGGCATGCGTCAGTAAACGTCCTTGCGGTGATAAATACACAACCCGACTTTTAGTGATACCCACAGAGGCCTGGCGTTCACGTGCAGCGCTGATTGCAGCAGCCAAGGGTTCCGCCAGCATTACCATACCAGGACCACCGCCATAAGGGCGATCATCAACGGTACGGTGCTTGTCGGCCGTAAAATCACGCGGATTCCACGTTTTAATAACATAGCGTTCCTGTTCCGCTGCACGACGCGTGATACCACATTGCGTCAGTGCATCGAACATTTGCGGAAACAGCGTGATAACGTCAAAAATCACAAATCTGCAGACCAATCCACATGAATGACTTTAGCCGCCAAGTCAATATGACCAACGACATCCTTTAAGAAGGGGATCAGTAATTCAGGTCCTGCCCCACGTACAATCAAGACATCATTTGATCCTGTATCGAGTAATTCGACAACGGCTCCTAACGTCTCACCCGCTTGATTGATCACCGACAGACCGATTAAGTCGGCCCAGTAATATTCGCCCTCTTCCTGCTCAGGCAAACAACTACGCGGCACAGCAATCAATAAGCCTTTAAGCTTTTCCGCAGCAGTACGATCGGGACAGTCGGGGAATTGAACCGCTAGCGTTTTATCATGTGTTTCCGAGTGAGCCACAATGACTTCGCGCCAGGGGCCATTTTCATGCCCCAGATACCAGGTTTTATAAGCTAGTAAGCTGTCAATGTATTCACTAAACGGCTGAACTTTTACCCAGCCGCGTATGCCAAAAGCCGACGCCACTCGCCCCATGATGACCATGGGATCGGGAGACTTAGGCTGCTGCAACTGCCGCGCCGGCACGCTTAACCAACTTGGCAACCGCATCGCTCAATTGCGCGCCCTTGCTCTGCCAGTAAACAACACGAGCCAAGTCTAAACGCAAAGATTCTTGCTTTTCATTAGCGATTGAATTGAAAAAACCAACGCGCTCGATAAAGCGACCATCGCGACGATTGCGTGAATCAGCTACAACGACGTTATAGAACGGACGATTCTTTGAACCGCCACGGGAAAGACGAATGATGACCATAAAAAACCTATCTAAAATTGTTAGCCTAAAAGACTGTCAGAGCGCTACTGGAAGAACTCCCGCAACACCGAGGAATTACTATTCGCCAACTGCACGCTCGCCTGAGCGTAGCCAATTCCACGAAATGGCGCGCATTCTACGACAAAACTCACATTGATAGCAAGCGGCTTGATAATAAGTGCCTTGATAATCAAAGCCATTACCTGAAAAAGCACTCGCCTTGCAAGCACAAGAGTCACACATCAGCCATCCATTTTCATTCTACAGAGAAATATAATCGCTTCCACTCAGACAGAGGTATTCAAAAACTTAACGATGCAACATAACTTCAAGCACAAATTTGCTACCCAGATAACCGAGAATTAAAAAAATAAAACCACTGACAGTCCAACGCACGGCAATTTTCCCCCTCCACCCATAAAATCGATGGCCATACAACAAGATGGCAAACACGCACCATGAAAGAAAACCAAATACGGCTTTGTGATTGATCTGAAACACCTTGCCAAAAATCTCTTCCGAAAATATTACGCCGGACACCAGCGTCAAACTCAACAATATAAACCCCATCGAAATCATACGGAACAACAAACCTTCCATGGTCAACAGCGGCGGCAGACTGCGCAACAATCGCGGCAAAGTTGCCTGACGCAATCGCTGCTCAACTAGCCAAATCAAAACCGCATGCAAAGTGGCTATGGTAAATAAACTGTACGCCAACATTGCCGCAGCAATATGCAACTTAAAAGCCAGCATATCCGTATGAAACAACTGATGATCCGAAGGAAAAACACCGGGCAGCAGCAAGGTCACAGCAGCAATGGGTAATACCAGTGCCTGCAAACTGCCAATCGGATAAAAAAATCGCGCCAACCAATACACCATCAAGGTGAGCCAGGCAATTAGCGACAGGGCGTTGTACACATTCAGGTCAACCCCGCCACCCGAAAAGATGCCCTGCCATAGCAAATAACCATGCAAGGCAATCGGAATAAGCGAGAGATGCCCAACCACCCCTTTGCATCGCGCATCACACTCACCGCGTGTTTGAGCATGTAAATAATAAAAAGCCAGCAGCACATAAGCTACAAAAGTGACCAAAGAGAGGAGAAGATTAGGCATTTTTTGTCAGGATGTTTTAGACTTGCCAGATTCTACCTCATTTGCTTTGATTACCTACGAAGGACTGACATGCTGGACAATTTGACGCAACGCTTATCTGGTGTTATTAAAAACCTGCGCGGCCAGGCCAGACTCACAGAGAGCAACATACAAGATGCGCTGCGTGAAGTACGCATGGCATTGCTTGAAGCCGACGTGGCGTTACCCGTCGTGAAAGAACTTGCCGCCCAGGTCAAGGAATCCGCATTAGGCCAGGAAGTCATCGGCAACCTTAATCCAGGACAAGCCTTCATCGGTGTGGTACATCGCGAACTCACCCGGGTCATGGGCGAACACAATGATGCACTTAATTTAACCACAACCCCTCCCGCCGTCATTTTGATGGCTGGTTTACAAGGCGCGGGCAAAACGACGACCTGTGGCAAACTTGCCAAATTACTGCACGACCAGCACAAGAAAAAAGTCCTGCTCGTGAGTTGCGATATTTATCGTCCTGCCGCAATCGAGCAACTACGCACCTTAGCCACGCAACTGAATATCGACTTTTTCGCCTCTGATATCAGCCAAAATCCAAATGACATTGCCCTTGCCGCGTTAGATTTTGCACGTAAACATCACCACGATGTACTCATCGTGGATACAGCAGGCCGGCTCGCCATCGACACCGCAATGATGGCCGAAATTAAGCAACTTCATGCCAGCTTAAAACCGATCGAAACCTTGTTTGTCGTTGATGCAATGACAGGACAGGATGCCGTCAATACCGCACGTGCTTTTGGTGAAGCACTCCCTCTAACCGGCATTATCCTCACCAAAATGGACGGTGACTCTCGCGGCGGTGCGGCGCTATCGGTACGTCATGTTACCGGGAAACCGATTAAATTTATCGGCGTCAGCGAAAAACCCAACGGACTGGAGGCTTTTCATCCTGAACGGATCGCCTCTCGTATTTTAGGCATGGGCGACGTATTGTCCTTACTCGAGGAAGCGCAACGCGGCGTAGATCATCAGGAAGCGGAAAAACTTGCCAAGAAAATGCAAACCGGCAAGGGATTTGATTTAAACGATTTCAAAATGCAATTCGTACAGATGCGAAAAATGGGCGGGATGTCCGCCTTAATGGACAAATTACCCGCGCAACTCTCTCAGGCAGCAGCCGATTCCAAAGTCGATGACAAAGCGATCAACCGGCTGGAAGGGATTATCAACTCCATGACCCCTCTGGAACGCAGCCACCCCGAGCTCATCAAAGCACAACGTAAAAAACGCATTGCGGATGGCGCAGGCGTTAAAGTCATGCACGTCAACCAATTGCTTAATCAGTTTGAACAAACACAAAAAATGATGAAAATGTTCACTAAAGGCGGCGGCATGGCTAAAATGATGCGCAGCATGGCGGGAAAAATACCAGGAATGCGATAAAAGCAAGCTTTGCCACTTACCTTACCACTTACGACTGAACAACCATGATAAAAGCCATTATTTTTGATGTAGACGGAACCCTGGCGGACACCGAAGATGGTCACCGGCTATCCTTTAACAAAGCCTTTTTGGATGAAGGGCTGGACTGGAACTGGGATGTAGCGATGTATGACAAGCTACTCAAAGTAACCGGCGGCAAAGAGCGCATTAAATATTTTGTCAGCGATTTTTTACAGGGTTACAGCAAACCGGCAGATTTTGACGAATTTGTTAAAAAACTTCATGCAGTCAAGACGTTGCATTACACAAAAATGATCAGCGCTGGCGGCGTTCCACTCCGTCCAGGCATCAAACAGCTTATTGAAGAGGCGTACGCGGCAGGCATCACGCTCGCCATTGCAACCACTACCACACCTGAGAACGTCTCCGCGCTACTGGAAGTAGGCTTGGGCAAAAACTGGGCAGACTATTTTTCGGCTAACGGCTGTGGCGACATCGTGCCGCACAAGAAACCCGCACCTGACATTTATTTCTGGGTACTGGAAAAATTGGGTTTAACTGCAAACGACTGCATTGCATTGGAAGATTCCGAAAACGGCTTACGTTCCAGTCTAGCCGCCGGCATCAAGACTTACATCACCATCAACCACTACACGCGCAATCACGATTTTACGGGAGCGGCAGCGGTATTCGATGATTTAAGCGATCTGAATCAGCTTTATCAAACGGCGGGATTGATATTACCCGCGCAGCCTGCTTAATATTGTGCGCACTGCTTAACACTCAGCCCGGGACACCGAAGCGGTTTATCGAAAAATAGCGACTCGACCCGCGCGACGAACGTGTTAGCGCAGCGCGAGTCATCCGGCAACGCAATAAACCCATAACACTCGAATGCAATTCATGCGCAACTGCCCAATTATGCGTACATTCGGTTTAGAATGCGCGCTGTGACATTAACTTTAAATTAAGGAAACATCATGTATCAGATCGCTCCAAGTATTCTTTCTGCCAATTTCGCCAAACTGGGCGAAGAAGTTGATAACGTTCTGGCCTCTGGCGCTGACATCGTTCACTTTGATGTCATGGACAATCACTACGTGCCTAATTTGACGATAGGCCCTCTGGTCTGCGATGCATTACGTGCGCATGGCGTAACCGCGCCTATCGACGTACATTTAATGGTTAAACCCGTCGATCGCATCATCCCTGATTTCGCCAAAGCGGGTGCAACTTACATCACTTTCCATCCTGAAGCATCCGAACACGTGGATCGCACCATAGGCCTGATTAAAGATTCCGGCTGTAAAGCCGGTCTGGTTTTTAACCCTGCTACATCCCTGGATATTCTGGAATACATGTTACCTAAACTGGACATGGTGTTGCTGATGTCAGTCAACCCGGGTTTCGGTGGTCAAAAATTCATTCCTTACACACTGGATAAGGCACGCGCCGTACGTAAGATGATTGATGCGGGGGGTTACAACTGCCGCCTGGAAATAGATGGTGGCGTGGGACCTGCAAATATCCGTGAAGTCGCCGCTGCGGGGGTCGATACCTTTGTCGCAGGCTCGGCAATTTTCAATGCGCGCCTGGCTTCCGACAAAAATCAATTCAATACCGTGCTCGCAGCAATGCGTGCTGAATTGGCAAAAGTTTAAGCATCATGCTGATCCGTCACGCCATTACAGTGCTAATCATCGCAACGATCACATCGGGTTGCGACAAATTTTCCGGCGATGCGGATCAAAAAACTTCTGATGCACAAGCGATAGGCTATGCCTGTCGCGTTTCACTCAAGAAACCTGAAGACTGCATGAAAGAAAACACGGCGCAGAGTACGACTTCAATCCTAACGGGCTGGAAAGCGGCCGACACGGATATTTCAGAAAGAAAACTAGATCCCAACATGGGCTCAGACCCGGCAACCGCAGTAATAATCAAACCGGCTTCAGCGCCTGAGGCGACAGGTAAAATCGCACCTACTGAGGACAAGCCACCCGAAAAAAATTCAGGGAAATAACGTACTGAATACCCCCAATAAACCGAACACGTTAAACCAAGGAATTTTATGCCAGATAACGTCAAAAGATATACCACGCCCGTCAATGTCAAAGCCATCGTCATCGACCTGGATGGAACACTGTTGCACACAGCCCCCGAACTGGCAGAAGCGGCAAATCGTATGCTGCGCGACATTCACTACGCGCCCGTTTCACAAGAACTCCTATCAAGCTATATCGGCAACGGCATCAGTTGGTTAGTCAAACGGGCACTGACAGGCGATATGCATGCTACGCCTGATGCGGCTTTGTATGATCACGCCCTGCCGATTTTTGAACATCATTACACCGAATTACTGCTGCAAAGCCAGGTATTCGCAGGCGTGATCGAAGGTTTGGATGCGATGAAGGCAGCAGGTTACCGTCTGGGCTGCATCACCAACAAGGTTGAACGTTACACAACCCCCCTGCTGGAAGGCATCGGCCTTGCAAAGTATTTCGAAATCGTCCTCGCCGGCGACACGTTAGCCGAGAAAAAACCGCATCCGCTGCCCTTGCTGCACGCTGCAAAGTTCTTTGGTGTGCCTATCGACCAACTGTTGTTGATCGGTGATTCACTCAATGACACAATCGCTGCACGCGCCGCCGAATGCCCCGTGTTCTGTGTGCCTTACGGCTACAATCACGGCGAACCCGTTGAAACTCTGGATCTGGATGCAGTCATTCCCAACTTAGCGGCAGCCTTACCACTCATAACGCTGGCCTAAAAACAGGATAGGAAATTCAGGATTCCGGCGATGACGCGGGGGTAAATGAAGAAGCCCGTGGTTTATGCTGCATTCTGAATTTCTGATCCGGAGGATCACATGTTGCACCCTATCACTGAACAAGAATTTAATGCCCTGGCGTTACAAGGTTATAACCGTATCCCGCTGGTTGCCGAAACCTTTGCTGATCTGGACACCCCATTATCCCTGTATCTAAAACTCGCCAATAAGCCGTTTTCGTATTTGCTCGAGTCCGTTCAAGGCGGTGAACGTTTCGGGCGTTACTCCTTCATCGGACTGCCCGCCCACACCCGCATCACAGTGCGCGGCACACAGGTGACGCTAAGCACCGCGACAAACGAAACCACGCAGAGCGTTAACAATCCGCTGGACTTCATCGAAGACTATCAGGCGCGATTCAAGGTCGCGCCGCTGTCAGGTTTACCCCGTTACACAGGCGGACTTGCGGGTTATTTCGGCTATGAAACAATACGTTATATAGAACCGCGTCTCAGCCGCGTCGTCAAACCGGATGCCATCGGCACCCCTGACATTTTACTGATGCTCACCGAGCAACTGGCAGTAATCGACAATTTATCCGGCAAGCTGAGCTTCATCGTGTATGCCGACCCGGCTCAGGATGACGCGTATTCACTGGCGCGCGAACGTCTGCGCGAACTGATAGGCATGCTACGTTTGCCGGTGGATATTCCTTATGCGCCGCCCATCCCGCGCAGCGAAGCGAAATCCGAATTTGGTGAATCGGCTTTTAAAGCCGCCGTCGAAACCGCCAGGCAATATATTTTTGATGGCGATATCATGCAAGTCGTGTTGTCGCAACGCATGACGCAGCCCTTTCCTGCCTCCCCGCTATCCTTATATCGCGCACTGCGCAGTATCAACCCGTCGCCATATATGTTCTATTACGACATGGGCGATCATCACGTAGTCGGTTCATCGCCTGAAATTCTGGCGCGTCTCGAAGGCGAGATGGTCACGGTAAGGCCGATTGCCGGAACCCGTCCGCGCGGTAAAACACCTGAGCTGGATGTGGAACTGGCGCAAGAGTTGCTGGCCGACCCGAAAGAATTGGCTGAACACCTGATGCTGATAGACCTGGGGCGTAACGACATTGGCCGCGTGGCACAAAACGGCACGGTCAAACTCACCGACAAAATGGTCATCGAGCGCTACTCGCACGTGATGCATATCGTCTCCAACGTCGAAGCGAAATTAAAACAAGGCCTGTCCGCGATGGATGTGCTCAAAGCCACCTTCCCCGCAGGGACGGTGTCGGGAGCTGCAAAAGTGCGCGCGATGGAAATCATCGACGAGCTGGAACCTTCCAAGCGCGGCATCTACGCGGGTGCGGTCGGTTATCTGGGTTTTAACGGCGATATGGATGTGGCGATCGCATTGCGTACCGCCGTGGTAAAAGACAACATGCTGTATGTGCAGGCAGGTGCCGGCATCGTCGCCGATTCCGTGGCGGATAGCGAATGGCAGGAAACACAGAACAAGGCGCGCGCCGTGCTGCGCGCCGCCGAAATGGCGCTCGACGGACTGGATGCGCAGGTACACCGATAAACTGTGTTTGCCCGGCCTAATTGCAGGGTATGATTACCGGATTGATAAGGGAGTAACTGATGAAACTTGACCTCGCTATTGCCCAACACTTGGCACAACTCCCTCTCTCGCTCCAAAGTGAAGTTTTCGATTACGTTCTTTATCTGGAACAAAAAACGGGAAAACAATCTTCCAACGACAGCGAACGCCGCAAGCGCCTGGCAAGCGCACTGCAAAAGGTTGTTGCCATCAATCCATACGCCGAAATCGACCCTGCCGCATGGGTACGCGAACAAAGAACTGAACGTTCCTTGCCGGGACGAGATTAGTCCTCATGCTTGCTGACAGCAACATCCTGATTTACGCCACGAAGCCGGAACACACGGAACTTCGCCAATGGCTGATTGAGAAATTGCCTAAAGTATCAGTCATCAGTAAAGTTGAGATTCTCGGCTACCACAAGCTACATGTAGCTGAAAAAGTTGCACTGACGGAATTGCTGGGTACCTTAGAGCTGATTTACCTGACCCCTTCGAGTTACGAAATCGCCATCCAATTACGCCAGCAGCGCAAACTCACACTCGGAGATGCTCTTATCGCGGCAACCTGCCTTGAACTAGGCTATACACTGGCGACTCGCAACACCCTGGACTTCACCTGGATTGAGGAATTAAAAGTAATTAATCCTTTGGAAGCACATTGATGACGAACGACGACTACAGTCACTTGAACGAATGGACGGCAATCGAAAACTTTTTTCGCCCTGCAAGTAAACGTGTGCTAGATCAGACAGTTGCAAAAATACTGAATATGGAGATCAGATGCACAATCTAACAAAGTCGACACAATGGCTCATTATCCTTGTGGCACTAGCACTCTACCCTATTGCGACTTTTGCAATCAACTTCAACCCCGCATCAGTAAAGGGGCTTGCACAGGCTTACGGCTTCATCCTAGGGCAAGAGTATTCATTATCGCGCATAGAAACTGACTTTCCAGAAATGGCCGTTCGTGTGGAGTTGGCTCGCGCACAATTTGGTGCGACATTTCCTGACATCAAAGCCAAGCTTGAAACACAACTCCAGAACGTCATGAGTGAAAAACAGTTTCAAGAAACGGCATCCACTCTGCAAACCAGAACCCGAGAAATTTTTGCGCGCCAGCCGATAACCAGAGAAATTACAGCCGATTTCTTTGAGCAGGTCAAAGACAGATCAAAGGGTGAAATCGAAAGCCCTGTACTTGAGTATCTGCTTGCTGTGAAATACGCAGACCATCCAGTTGGCGAGTTTTCAGATGGCTTTCGGCAGCGATACCAAACGGATGGGACTGGCAAATCTCAAGGCATCAAGTTAAAGCTGCAACTCCCTCGGTCTTGGCTTGGTAAGGATGGAGAACGTCCACATATAGCCCAGAAATGGATAAGCGAAAATGGGACTGGACTAGACATTATCATGCTGATAATAGGCGATACGAAAGGCTACAACCCGACGAAAAAAGAAATTAACGCGTTGGTTCGCTCTGGTGAAGTGAAAAGTATTGCACCAGAAGGGGCTCAGTTCATAGGTGCGGGGAATTTTAATTTAGAAAAACAGACCGGGTACTGGATGCAAGTATCTATGCCAATCGAGCGTGCCGGAATGAAAATGTACCAAAATGCTCTTATATTTCAGCTTTTCTTTCGCGGCAAGGGCATTAGCATTCAGTGTGCTGCCACAGGGCAAACAGATGAAATAGCAAAAGTGGATGACTCTTTCAAAAGGATGAAGCCTTTATGCCAGCAGGTGTTAAACAGCCTCGTGCTGACTCAAGCTTACTAACTTAAGCCCGCTGCAATACGAATCAATGAAAGCAGACATACCCATGAAACTAATAACAATTCCTTTGCTGGTGATATTTATTCTGATTCTTGCTGGATGTGGTGAGCGCGTTTCCAATAAAAGCACCGAAACTGCCGCCTCGGCAGTGCCCGTTGTATCGGCGAAAGAGCCTACACTGGAAGAAAAGTTTATCGAGACTAAAAAGAAGGCGGAAGCGGGAAACGCGGAAGCGCAATTAGCGCTTGGATTGATGTATGAGGCTTTCGAGTATCAGTTCACACAAACTGGGTTAATAGTTAGTTCCAACAAAGCTACTATATCCAAAAATTTGGTGTTAGGGACAAGTGGAGATACTCGTGCTGAAAAATTTAAATATGCTGCAGCAAAGAATGATGGACTCACAGATTCAGAGATAAGCAGCTACATAGGATGGGCAATGGCATCTCCTTGGCTTGTGAAATCAGCAAATCAAGGTAATGCAGAAGCTCAATTCAACCTCGCAGTCATGTATGTCCAAGGCAAAACGGGTATTGCGGATGATGCCCAAGCAGTTGAGTGGTGGGAAAAAGCCGCGACTCAAGGACATGCAAAAGCGCAGTTTAGACTTGGAGTAATGTACGAACAAGGTGCTGGTACAGCAAAAGATATATCTAAAGCAATGCTGTGGTACCAGAAAGCAGCTGAGCAGGATGATGCTGACGCCCAATTGACCCTTGGTAATAGATATGAAAATGGTCTTGG